>JAQVYZ010000062.1 GCA_028708485.1 Caldisericia bacterium
TTGTTTCTCAATTTGAAAAGGTTCTGATCTAACCCAAAGAGAATCTTCCGATGTCGAAACCTCTAAAAAAAAGGTTCCGGATTCAACAGGATTGATTAATCCAAATTCTTTTTCAAACAAGACTTTAAATTCTCCGCTATTATCAACGTCTACAGGTGTGATAAAAGTGATTGTCTGGTCAGAAAGAGCAAATCGATTGTTATTAGGCTTATCATTGACTTTAATCGAATAAACCGGAATCTTATCCAGATCATAAGCAAAACGTATCTCCTTGGGGAAACGAATTCTGATTCTGCTTTGATTGAAAGACATCTGGCCTCCGCGACCAACTCGAAAACGTATTTCATAAGAAGCGTTTTGAAAAAAACCTGCCGGGGAAGGTGTGACTACCGGGATACCGGTTGGCTCCCCTAAATGGCTTTCCACAATTTCAAACGTCTCGGAAACAAATGTTTCAATCTCTTTTGCTGTAGAAATCTTGAGTTTATAAAAACCAGGAGTGGCAGGGTTAACAATCCCTACCCTGTCTGTGATAGTCAGGTTGACCTTTTCATACCCCGGAATAGCCGGATTCAATTCCATGTGGATGTTGAATTTAATAGAATTTTCACGGTAGTTAATCTCAGGCAAACCTTGGCAGGCTGAGCAAGGAGAGGCACCGATATAGATGGATTCAATAATTCTTTTCAGTTCATTGGTTCTTTCTATCGGATCCTCCGGAAGTTCCGGTAATGTAGCTTCTTTTGGCCAAGTTACTTTTATCCAGTCATGGACTTCTAATGCTTTATCTAATTTCATCACCACTAAATAGGTGGCTTTCGTTCCTATTCGTCTTGGTTTGACGGTGATCTGGATATCTTGTATTCCGGTGATCTGGATCATAGGTGAAAAAAGAATACAAATAAAAATACCAAACCCTATTATCAATGCAGAACACTTTTTTCGCATAATACCTTTATTATACTAGCTTTTTTTGAATTTTTCGATGTGATCTAAAACTCGATTTTTTTTCGATGGATTTGGGCATAATAGACAATTCCCGCTGCTATAAAATTTGTCAGCAAAGCACTTCCTCCATAACTGATAAAGGGTAAGGGTATACCGGTTACCGGCATGAGGGAGATGTTCATGGCTATATTGGTAAAAAATTGGATCAGCCAATAGCATGCCACGCCTAGCACGACAATTTTCAAGTAATTTGATTCTGAATGTAAAAAGATATCTAACGTACACATAAGGAGGGCAATAAATAAAACAATGAGCAATAAACTACCCAATAATCCAAATTCTTCCCCGATCACTGAAAAGATAAAATCAGAATACTGTGTATCCGGAAGAAACCGCATTTTGGATTGTGTACCCTGCAGGAAACCTTTTCCGTGAATACCTCCTGAGCCGATAGCAATTAAGGCTTGCATGATACTCCATCCTTCGCCGGTTGGATCAGCTTCAGGATTCAGAAATGTTAAGAGTCGCTGGATCTGATAATCATGAATCAGGTATTTTCTGGCAGGAAAAAAAGCTAGAACCATCAATCCGTTTGATAATAAAACGTAACCAAATCCAAGTCTTGATATAAAGGTCATACTAAGAAAGATCAGTAATATAACCGAAGCGGTACCAAGATCCGGCTGAAGCACCACCAAGAAAAAGGGGAGAACAGAATACATGCTTCCCTCAAAAAAAGCTCTCCAATTCGATTTCTTTGGATTTGTATACACTTTTGCAAGCATGAGAATTAAGGCTATTTTGATAAATTCTGACGGTTGAAAAAGTTTTGCAGATCCAATCTGTATCCAACGGTACACTGATTCATTTCCGATATGAAGAATTCGATATACAAGCAGAACCAATAAAAGTGTGATAGATACCCAATAAAAAACAGAAGTGATATCCTGGAAACTATCTCTGGGAAGAAAGATAATCAGAATGAACAATAAGAATCCCAAACCCATAAAAATAAAGTGCTTCATCATCAGGACTTGTGAGGCGTGCATTGAAAAACTGGCGCTGTAAATCGAAATAATACCAAAAAGCAGTAAGCTAATGATGGTTAGCAGAAATGGATAATGAGGATTATTCATTATTCTTCGGTTTATTTCAGTCAATTCTGTTATCCACCCTCTCTAAGGTATCTGATATCCTAAAAAACTCTTTTTGATTATATCCACAATCTCAAAATTTTGCATCTTTGTTTTTCTCGTTGGATCTTTAAAAAATATTCTTTTTATGTCGTAAAAAAATTGAATTTTATTCAAAACATGATAGTATATTTTTCCGTTATTACTGTTCGCGTGTTGGTTAAGATCGGTACACGTTCTCCAACATGATAGATCAAGTGAACAAAAATTGAAAAGTGTTGGAGGAAATATGAACATTTTTGTAGGAAATTTGTCGTTTGACATGACCGAAGATGAATTAAGAGAAGAATTCAGCCAGTTTGGTCAGATTAGTTCTTTGTCGATTCTGAAAGACAAGATGACTAACCGTTCCAGAGGTTTTGCTTTCGTTGAAATGCCTAACGATGAAGAGGCAAATGCTTCTATTGCAGCGTTAAATGGCAAAAGCGTAAAAGGCAGACAGATTAATGTTGCCGAAGCAAGACCAAGAGAAGAAAGGTCCCGTGACAGCAGACCAAGATCCAATTTTAACCGTAACCGTTCCTGGTAATAACAACAAGCAATTACTTTAGAAACATCACGGACTGGGTGATGTCCAGTCCGTTTTTTTACCTCTTTTATTTTCGTTTTTGTTGAATTGAGCACTTTTCGTGGCATGATCCGCATTCGATGCAGGAATAAGCATCGATCTGCAAGGAGGTATCATTTTGCCTAAGTGCATCCGATTGACAGGTTTTTCTGCAGATTGAACAGTTCTCACATTCGACAGATTTTCCGATCCATCGTATCTTCAGTTTTTCTCCCAGCCATGATGCCAACCCAAGTAAGAATCCTAAGGGGCATACATACTTACAGAAAGGTCTGTGGAAAAAAAGAGCCATAAGTCCTACCAAGCTAAAGAAAATTAATAACAGGATAGTTCCGGATAACTGAAAGGGAATTTTAAAAGGATCATATTCGCATAATAAGGAAATTTTCCAGACAAAGGCGATCATGAATACCGAGAAAAATACTAATCCCGGTAACAAAGTAGACCAAGGAAATTTCTTTTTTTTAGAGTTGGATATCACTGGAAATCTGAATAAAAACTCTTGCAAGACTCCGTGAGGGCAAATCCATCCGCAAAACACCCTGCCAAACATCATACTGACCAAAAAAAGCAAAGATAAGAACACTACAGAGAAGATGCCCAATGGTGTGGAAAATCCAAATAGCGGAGCTTTCTCGACCAAACCGATCGTGCACAAACAGCCTCCGGTGTAGAAACCAAGGTATCCAAGCGAGACCAGGTTGATCAGGTATCGAAATTTATTCTGGAAAGAAATATTCAGGATAATCGAGATAAATAAGAGCATAATTAATATATAAAACTCATACTTCATAAAATAATCAGACCATTTTTGTTGTGAAATAGGTATTTTTTTACTTGTGTTACTGATCTCATTCTCTGTGTTTTGGGTGGTAGGTTCTGTCGCTACAGGCGGATTACTCAATCCTGAACCAGGGGAAGGAGTGGAAATATTGGCAGCGGGAGGCGTGGGAGTAACAGAGAGAGGAGAAGGTGGTTTTTCCTGAATAGATGGCTTTGGCTTGGTTTCAACCGGGTGTTGGATTGAATTCGATTCCGCAGGAGGAGTCTCAGGGACAGGTGGTTCCGTGGCAGGAGGGGGAGAGGGTTCCGTTGTTGGTGGTGGTGGAATGGGGTCTTCCTGAATCAATTCTTTCACATGAAAAACAGCTTTGTATGGACGAATAGGGAACAATTCACAGGTATTGGAAACGGTAACATAGGCATCACCCGTTGTTGGAAAGAGCACCACGACTTCTTTCTTCCAGTTAAAACCTTCTACCACCCAATCAGTTTGAGATTCAATCTGGCAATTCTCAGCATTGATGAAAATTCCTGACACATCCTGCTTACATTTTTTATGAATCACCTGTCTGCTAATTGTGATGGTTTGTTTTTCATGCTGGTTAACATCAATGTTTGATGGACTTATATACAATTCGCAGGAGAATATAGGGGGAATAAAAGCAACCAGTGAATAAGCGATAAGCATAAAAAGAAAAAAAGTTCTGATGTACTGCATCGGTCTCATGTTGTAATATTTCATGTCTATACTATACAAAGCAATTATAAAAAAATTGTGAAGCAAAAAGAAAAGAATTGTGAAAAAACCTATTTAAAAAAATGCATTTCAAAGGAAGCTATGTTTTTTTACTTAAACTCCGGGTAATGGTGAAGGCATTTAATTCATCCGGCACCCGCAATCTTCGAAGAAGATCGATTACTTTTCCTGCGTTTTCTTTCATATAAGCGATGACGGGTGGTTCCATGGCTGCAATCTCTTTACAAATAATAAGCACTTTCTTGGATATCTCATCAGCAGAAAAAACCTGATTAATGATTCCTTTATCAAGAGCAAGATCAGCGTCAATAATATTACCCCTGAATAGTAATTCCTTAGTAAAACGTATTCCAGCTATGTCTATTAAATTAGTAATTCCACCGTAAACCGGACTATTTAATTGCTTGATACCGGGAAAACCGAATCGAGCCTGCGGACTTGCGTAAACCAGGTCAGCCAATAATGTGATTTCAAAACCTCCGTCAAAAGCATCTCCGGATACTTCACAAATAATAGGCTTCCTGATCTCGCTAAGCTTGTTGAATACCTTCCATCCAAATTCAATATAATCAGCTACTTCAAGATTTGAATGATTCTCAATCTCTTTTGGATCTAACCCTTTAGAAAAACATGTTTGGTTACCACGAATAAGAATAACCTTTACTTCTTTGCTGTGATGAAAAACTTTTAAACCATTCTTGAGCTCTCGAAGCATTTTTATCGAGATCAAGTTATCTCCGGAATTGTCAGAAAGAGTTATGATGCCGATGTAATCTTCAATGGAAAAAGAAAGATTGAACCATTCTTCTCTCAATTTCTCCTCCTTAGAATATATTCTGATAAAGTATTTGTAATAATGATACCATTATATAGAATTTCTACCAATTGAAAAAACTGGTGAGAAAAAAAACTACGAGGTGACTTTAGATGGATTCAAAAGAAAAAATGCTATTTGACCAATACAAAATTCCTATGTCTTTGCAGAGTAACATTATGTCAGCGGAAGAAGCCAAAGAGAAGGGATGGCTCAGTGAAGATACTCTTCAGTCATGTAAAATTGAGAACATTGTCTCCTTCGATCTCGTATTGTCAACTGGAATGACAAGCGATTACATTGAAAAGCGTGAATTAACCGATATGATTTCCCTTCGGGAATTGATTCAAAATGCTTTCGATGAAACAGAGTTGGAGAGTGGACAACCAGAAGCAGATATCTCTCTGGATTCCGATGGCACTTGGTTAAAAGACAATGGAAAGGGCGTGACAGTCGAATCTTTTCAATTGGGTATGAGTAATAAAGTTCCCTGGATGAGGGGTTATTACGGCGAGGGTATGAAAATTGCTTCATTTTATTTCTCATTACATCAAAAACCTGTGTATATTTTTAGCCATAATCAGGTATTTTGTTTTTTACCCCTCCAGTTTTCTCAGAAAAAACAATCAAATCTCTATGTTTTAATTGGTAAAACCACTCAAAACATCCAAGGTACGCATATTTTTATCAGGAATTTCTTTCCAAACAAGGAGAAAATCCAGCGCATTACCTCGGTATGGAACGAGGATTTACAAGGGAAACTCATAGCAGAAGACTGGTCTGCTTCTCGGGATACAGAAAAAAAAATGCCTTCACGCATCTATGATTACCCTGACCAGTTATACATCCGAAATATGTATATTGGTCCAATGAGCGAAGTAGCCAAAAGAGAATCTCTTTTAAGTTATGATTTATGGTGGTTTCGATTGGATATATCGAGAAAAATCATGACACATTCTGTGCCGTTGTTGTTTAAAGAGATCTCCAGTATCCTGGATCGATCTCCCTCTTGTCGTAAAGTATATGTGAATAAATTGGTTGAATCCAGAATGCTTCTGAAAAGACCGTATAAGAATTCTGAAATTGTGGAATTTAATCCTATTTTTGCCACGGTTGAAGGGCATTTATTTGTTTATGCCTGCCCGATTGGCATCATTGACGATTTTATCCATGCATTAGGATTG
>JAQVYZ010000063.1 GCA_028708485.1 Caldisericia bacterium
CTGCCAGTACTTTTCCGGGCAATTTTGAGAGGATATAGATTCTGTCGGAAAGATATATTGCTTCTTCCACATCATGGGTAATCATCAAAATCGTTGTTTTCATTTTTTGAGCAATACCCATCATCCAATTTTGCATCGTATGCTTTGTAATGGCATCTAATCTCCCAAATGGTTCATCTAACAGCAAAACCGGTTTTTGAAATAAACAGGTGCGGAGTAAAGCAGCTCTCTGCTTCATTCCGCCCGATAATTCCGATGGATACGCTGTTTCAAAACCTTCCAGACCAAACAGGGAGAAATAGCTAGCAGCTTTCTCCCTGGCTTTTTTCCATGATTCTCCTTGTAAGACTAGCGGTAAACTGACATTATCCAGGATTGATCTCCAAGGAAGCAAAAGGTCTTTTTGTGTCATATAGCTGACATGTCCAAGGGTGCCGGTAATGGATTGGTCATGCATGATCACCTCTCCGCTGGTAGGCTTAATCAAACCGGCAATCACACTGAATAAGGTGCTTTTTCCGCAACCACTGGGACCTAATATAGTAACCAACTCTTCGGGTTGTATATGGATTGAAATCCTGTCCAATACAAAAAGTGACTCCATGTAGACAGTCACATTTCGAACTTCCAGCTCAGGGGAGATAGTCATTGGTGTAAGCTTTGTCGATATCAAGACCGAGTGGCACAATTTCACTTTCCTGCAGAAAGGCAGTAAAGCTATGCCAGATTTCCGGTTGCATCATGCCCCATCTTTCTTGATTTTCACTATACCGAGAGCTGACGTATTCCTGGCTCTCGATTAAGAATTCCAGATCAGTTTCAGGAGCGTATTCATGAAGCATTTCTGCTGCTTCTTTTGGATGCTGAATCGCGTATTTATATCCTTCCGCAATGGCTTCCAGGATCTTTTTCGCCAACTCTTTCTGATCATCGAGGAACGTCGTATTCATAATTAAAACAGGGGTATAAAAATCAATCCGCTCATCAAAATCCTGTAACAGCATAAAATTCAGCTGTTTATTCTCTCTCTTGGCACGTATACCGTCCCACCCGTAAAAAATCCAAGAGAAGTCAATATCTCTTTCCAGGCTGGTCAAAAAATCGGCTGCTCCTATGTTGATGATCTCAAGGGAGGAAAAATCTACCTGGTACTTTTCCATTAATGCTCGCAATATCCCCTCTTCAATTACCGTCCCGAAGCCGCCGTATCGTTTTCCTTCAAACTCTTTGGGGGTGGTGATGGAAGAAGAAGCCAAGGAGGCAAAACCAGAAGTATTGTGCTGGAAAATAGTGGCTACCGCCTTAATAGGCAGCTCTTTTGTCATCGCATAGGTCACCTCTTCCTGATAGCTGAAACCAACCTCCGCCTTATTGGAAGCCACCAACTGAGCGACGCCCCCTTCACTTCCGCTGATGATATCAAACTCCAATCCCCTTTGTTTATCCAATCCCAATTTCTTGGCGACATACACACCCGTATGATTGGTGTTGGGTGTCCAATCCAGCAGAACCGTTACTTTCCGGATATCTTTTTTGGCAATGGAACATCCTGCCTGAGCGAATACACACCCAACCAATAATAAGCCAATAAACCATTTTTTCATCTTACTCCTCCTGAGTATTTTCAGTTTTTCTCCATGGCATCAAAGCCATTTCAACCCTAAACAATAACCAGATCCAAACAAGACTCACTACAGTAATAATGACAATAGAAGCAAACGTCTGCTCTACGGCAAACGCTTTCATCGATCGCCTCATATACTCTCCTAATCCATCCTTGGCTCCTAACCATTCTCCAATAACAGCCCCCATAATCGCGTAGGAAGCTGAAATCTTTAATCCTGAGAAGATGAATGGCAGAGAATGGGGTAATTTCACCAGCCAAAAAATATCCATCTTGCTGGCTTTCATTATTCTCATCAGGGTAATCATATCCTGGTCCACATGGTCCATCCCGTGCAGAAAATTGATCACAATAGGAAAGAAGCAAACCATGACGACAACAATCACTTTTGGCATCCACCCGTATCCGAACCAAATTACAAATAACGGTGCCAAGGTAATAATAGGGACTGTCTGGCTAACTACCAAGAAAGGATGCAACGCATTTTTCAAGGTAGAGAAATTGTCCATCACCATCCCAAGAATAAAAGCAACCGCACAGGCAATAACAAATCCGATGAAAGCTTCAGATAGTGTTACTACAGAATGATGCCACAAAAGGGAACGGTGACGAATCAGGGTAACCAACACCAAAGAAGGTCTTGGTAAAACTGAATTCTGTAGAGATCCAAACGTACCCAAACACTCCCAAGCCACCATAAAAACCGCAAAAGCGACCAAAGAGGGGATCGCTTTTTTAGGAAATCTACTCATACGACGCCATTTTTTCCTTCATCGTCACCCCGCCGGGTTTATAATCTACTTTCACAACGGCGAGTACCCTGGAAGCCCCTAATTTGGCTGCCAACTCTACCGATTGCTGTACGATCGGAAGTAATTGTTCCAGCTCCCCTTCGATCGTCGTTTCCATGGGACCTACCCGGTAAGGAAGACCTGTGTCATGGATGAGTTGGATCACTTTATTCACTATCGGATAGACCTTTTGGTCTTCTGTCATCGGAACAATTTGCAAACTTACATTACAACAAGGCATATTTTCCTCCTAAAATGAAAAAACCTGCCAGCTTGGGCTGACAGGTATAATGATTTCGAAACTATTTTCCCTACGCTGGTATGAACCAGATCAGGTCAAAGGGTCGGAATAAATTCCCTCTCAGCCGAATACTCGACTCCCCATCTATTTTCAATGTTAGCTAACCGGTTTATTGTACACCAAATACTGTTATTTCTCAATGCTACGAATAGCTTCCACGCGAACTCAGGGTAAATCCTAACACTCACTACTTTCCTGAAGGAGTCAAAACCAATCTTCCCTGAAACACTTAGAAATTCTTTTCATGTTCTTGGTGAATTACTCATCCATCGGATGTTTATTTACTCAAAAAGGCTAATAATCCGTGTTTCACCGGAAGGATTGAGAATATAGAGCTGTTTTCCTTCTTTGTCACTGGCTAGTTTGCAATAAAACTCTTGCGTTGCATCTACATAATAAGGACTGAAATGATCGATTTCTAAAGAATTTTTGATGATTTGCAACCGTTTAGTTTCATAATCCACTATACCACATTGATCCTTTTTGCCATGAATACCCATACATAAAACATATCGGCTGTCCGGCGATATCTTGTATCCAATTGTTGATGAAGAAAATCTGTTCTTCGGCAACAAAATCAATTCTTCTGTATTGGTTTGAAGATCAAGTATGCACCAATAGATGCCTTTTTTCTTTTGTAAAAGAAACGACAATAGTTGTTTTTCAGGAGTAATCAAATAGTTTTGAAGAGGAATTGTGCCCCAATCTTTTTCATCAAAAATGAGTGAATATACCTCTTTAACAGCCTGAGTTTGAAAATCATACACAAGAATATGCTTTCGTTGATCATTGGTTTGGTATGAGTAATAAAACTTCTGGTTATGACTATCCAGCAAAACTTCCCCTGAAGTATTTATATCTTCAATGGTGAAGAGCTTGTTAATTCTGGTGCCTTCAAAATCGTAGAGATAAAAGCCCTCAACATTGTGCTGATCGATGACAGAGATAATCATCCGATCTTGGAATAATCCGTTATATCGATATCTTTTATTTTCTTCCATCAATATCTTAACTTTTAGTGAAGTAGTATCAAAGATATACACTGCTGATGATTTTGATGCACCAGCAAGGCCATAAAAACAGCCTTTTCTATCATTCAATACATGGTAATCATATATAAAAGAAGAGGGTAAGATAAGATCAATCTTTTGTTTGCTGGATCCGTCACGGTTCATCCAATAAACTTCCGTGTTTTCTTCTGAAACTAAGCTATTCATTGTAAAAAGAAACTGGTTCTTTTCGACAAAATCATAAAGTAAATTGATTTCAGATCCAGTAATAAATGGTGTATAAGCTTGGCTCATTAATTGAAACCTGCCTATTTCATAATCTTGAACGGTGAACTTAGGTCTATACAATGCTACAAAATTATGCGGATCAAAACGGGTATACGCTTGATCATCTAGCATGATTTCCCCGGGCAGATTCTCAAAAACCTGTTTAGCCTGACCATTTTTTGTGTCTACTATATAGTATTTTTCATCATTCACTATAGCAGAATCGCCATCACCGCCGATTCTTTGAATAAAAAGATGCGTATCGTTATAGGGATGAAAACTATAGCGGTAATAAAAACTTGATCCATCAGATGAATCAGAAGATTCTGTCGTATTTCCAGTCGATTTACCGCAACCTATGAATGATAGAGAAAATAATAACAATAGTGTAACTAATAATGATTTTCTAAGTTTCATGGTTATCATTGCTTACCTCTTTTACCTTTTCCATATTGATCGATCTATTTTAACATTTTTAAATATAGATTATCGTCAATAAGTAGTTTCAAAAACTTTTTCCCAACACCAATCCTTACATTCTTTGCGTCTATTCCATAAACTACAAAAACCTTTTTCTGCTGTTGTAGGGTATTCTTCTTTAAATGAATACCATGCATCATATGCTGCATTTAGATTAGTAATTGCAAATCCTGCTAGTAATGCTTGAGCATAATTCATAATATTGAAAACTGACGTCAAAAAACCAAGTACAAATTTAGATGCTGTTTTTGCAACTATTTTCGCTGCAACAATAACTCCAATTTGTGCAAAATTAACACCAAGATCTATTCCTAGTTTCTCTGCAGCTATCTCAATATTCTCAGCAACATTATTAAATGCAGTATATTTATCTTTCATACCTTCATCAGTCATATTAAATGATCCAGGAGTGGCTTTTGTGATCTCATTATCAAAATTTAAAATAGCTTTATCTTTTGTCGCTTCCATGGCACTTACTCCACCTAATGAAAAACAACGATTTCGACATCTTTGATAACACTGTTCTTTGTTTTCTGAATTACATATAGTTTCTCCTCCGCACGGTTGTGCCGTTCCGCAGTCAGAAGTGGAGGTGGATGCAGTTGCTCCGATACTGCCGATATCGATAGCAAATTCAGCATCAACCAAAGCTACGCCATATCCCGGATTAGGACGCCAAGGCAGGATAATTTCATTGTCACCGAATCCAGGAAGGGTATACGAGGGTCCTTTGGTTCCTGTGATAGCAATGATGTCGACAATCTCACCGGGATTCCAGGTGTCCGTCACATGACCGCTGCTGCGACTCACAGCATAGGAAGCTATCGGATTGCCATCAGGATCAACTCTCACCATGGTATCGGTGCAGGGATTATAATAATAGTAGGCTTCTCCCGTAAACGATCCGCCAAATCCCTGGGTTGGTGTATACGTCATGGAAAGGATCGTACCATTTGGATCGGTGGTAAAATCCTGGGTAAGTATAATTTGATTAAGAGAATTTTTCGCCACAATCTTCTCTATGCCATATAGCCCATACGAAGCATTCCAAGTGCGAAGGAGCACATCATCCTCATAATGCAGTATGCTCTTTATCTTGCCTGCATCGTTGTACTCTAACGCATATTCTATTTCCGTGCTTGTATCATCTAGCACAATGGAGGTGATTCTGTCTCGACTATCCCACGTAAAAGTCATAGTCTTATTCCCGGGATAGGCTACTTGTTCCAGTCTGCCCTTATCATTCAGGTCATCATAAGTGAAAGAAGAAGTTCCCTGCACTCCTGGATAGGTGACGGTGCTTAATCGCTCTTTGCTATCGTAACTGAAATCATAGGAATCATTTAACAACGAATCCGTAATGGAGGTCAATTTGCCTACGCCCTGGTCATAAGCATAGGTCAGTTCTTTACTATTGGAACCAAATGTCAGTTCCGAGATCCGATTCAAATTATCGTATTCCATCGCGTAGGATTCGGAAAAAGTCTGTCCCTGCCCGGCGTAGACGGAATACTCGTAGGAAGAGATCTTATCAAGATTGTTAAAGGTAGAATCAATATCCAGATACGTATCTTCTCCCTTGGTCACTGTGACCGTATCTAGCATTTTTTTATACCAGGTTTGCGTAACCATAGTTTGGTTGGGATATTGCATAGCAGCGAGTGTTTTGTCATTATTCCAAGTATAGGTAAATGTCTTTGTTTTATTGGTATCCGTAAAAGAATACAACCAATTGCGATTCGTGTAGGTCAT
>JAQVYZ010000064.1 GCA_028708485.1 Caldisericia bacterium
TTCTTGTGTAAGGTGTCTGGATGCCCTTTTACATATAAACATGGAGGCATGCTCTTCTGATTCTTCAACTGAAGCGGGTAATCGGTTGTATTATATTCGAGTAGGCTGATATTGTTCTGTGCGCATAATGGAAGTTCTAGCCGTAAAAAATCCTCCACGTCGCTTTCTATAAGCCTGGCTCGCAAGGAATCCGGAAGATCCCGAAAAGAAAAGTTTTTGATTAATTCATACTCTTTATATTTCAGCGTTTTCTTGATATAGATTAAGTAAGTATAACGAACAAAAAGATGGGAAAGCATAATCTATAGAATCGAATTGATAAATCTTCCAACGATTTCCTGAAGCTTTTGAGAAGCCGTGTTCATAACTGCTTCCACTTCCAAATGCGTCAGTGGTGTATCAGAATATCCGGCAGCAAAATTGGTAGAGATACAGAGCGAGGAATACTCGATCCCCAGTTCATTAGCCAAGCTGACTTCAGGGTAGCTGGTCATATTCACTGCGTCAGCCCCAAGAATCGAAAAAGCTTTAATCTCAGCTGGTGTTTCAAATCGAGGACCTTCTGTTACTGCGAGTACGATCTTGCTTTTAAAGGAGTACCCTAAAGAGATTAACGCAGACTCTAAGATGGTATTTAATCTGACAGAGTAAGGATGGGTCATGTCCGTATGGTGGATTCCATCTTCAAAGGAATGATAGAAAGTATGGTCCCGGTTTTTGGTAAAATCCATAAATTGCGTCACGATTCCAAATGTTCCCGGGGTAAAATCAGCAAGAATAGCCCCTGCGGCTGCTGTTGCCAGAACACTCTTCACACCAATCTGTTGGAGTGCGAACAGGTTCGCTTTATAAAGAATTTTATGCGGAGGCAGGATGTGGTTTGCTCCATGTCTGGGAAGAAAAATCAAGCGTTTCCCATGGTGTTCAATCTCTCGGTAAACAGACAGACCAAAAGGGGTTTCAACTGTTTTTTCGCAAAGTTGGAATCCAAAGTCATACAAGCCTGTTCCGCCTATTATTGCTAACATTCCGTGATGCCTCTGTAAATTTTGGTAAATTCTTTTTGAATCGTTTTTTCATCAAAAGTGAGGATCTGATTATTTTTCATGATCCACTTTCCATCAATCATGACATGTTCCACTTCATTTCCCTGCGCTGAATACATGAGATGAGACAGTAAGTTTTCTTGAGGAAATAAATGTGAATAATCCTTACGAATGAATATCAAGTCGGCTTTTCCACCAGGCTGAATCCCATGTGTCTGATGAGGAAAGAAAAAGGAGGCAGGATTTTGATAGAGAAGCAGGTAAAATATTTGACGAGGAAAGAATGTTGCTTCTTTTTCCGATACTTTGCTCAGTAAGGATGCCAGATGAATCTCTTTAAACAAGTTTAGTTGGTTATTAGACGCGGCACCGTCTGTGCCTATAGCCATACGGATGCCCATTTTCAAATACTGGTTAACCGGAGCAATACCGGAAGCCAATTTACAATTGGAACTCGGATTATGCACCACCAGGACTGTATGATCGCGTAAAATCATTTGTTCTTGTTCAGACGTAAAAACACAATGGGCCGCAACGACAGGTCGTTTGAACAGACCAATTTGTTTCATTAACTCAATCGGTCGACAATGATACTTTGCCTGTATATTCTTTACTTCTGATTCAGTTTCATTCAAGTGGATGTGAATCCCGGTATCTATTTCTTCTGCAGTCATGACTACCTTTTCCAGATAATCCGGTGAACAGGTGTAAGGTGCATGGGGACCCATAAAAAAGGAAATTTTCTGATCACCCATCTCTTTAAGCTGATGGTATAGTTCTTTGCTCTGAAGCAAACCGGGATCACCCTTTGGGTCCATTAAACCTAAGGAAAGATTCGCTCTGATTCCGGCTACGGAACAAGCTTTGGCAATTTCCTCTACGAAAAAGTACATATCAGAAAAAAATGTGCAGCCGTTATGCAGTAATTCGGCAATCCCCAATAATGAACTAAAATAGACTGCTTCGTTATACAGTTTGTCTTCTAAGGGGAATATTTTTGTGTGTAACCATTCTGAAAGCGGAAGGTCATCCCCTAATCCTCTGAAAAGAACCATTGGGATGTGGGTATGGCAATTCATTAATCCCGGCATAATTAGATAGGAGGAAGATGGTACCACCGATTCAAAATGATGATCCCTTAAAGGATCAATCTCTATCGGGTAAATAGACTGAATCAAACCATCCTGAATGGCAATATGTCCGATTCTTAGGTTTCCATGGTGATCTATGTAGGTAGAATCTTTGCATAATGTCGGAAGCATGAACGGTTATACTTCCGGAATCGTGATCTGAATCTCTTCGTTAAGTTTTGTTAATGTGAAGGATAATATGGTTTTCGTCATTTTTCCCAAATCGGTTAGGGTGTTGGCAGATTGGGAATCATCTGTGAGGATCCCTTTATAAAGGCGGAGGTTTTCTTCGCCTACGAAGAAAATAATATCTCTTTTTCCACTTAGAACGTTCCAGCTTGCTTGGTACTTTAAGACTCTAATTTCCTTATACTTAATCTCTTTTCCCTGTTCATTAGTAGCTTGAGGGGGGAGTTCATTCTGTAAAAACAGCTTTCCTGCGGGATCCTCAAATAGCGTGTCCAAGCTATCATATAAAAAGCTGGACGGATCCTCGGTTCCCTGGAAAAGATTCAAAATATCGGTTGGTTCCTGGAGTTTTACCGGGGGAATTTTCTCCTCATCGATTTTTTGCCATTGAGTGTTTACATTATCGCGGTAAAAAAGAAATTCTTTCGTTTTAATCATCTCTCGGTTAGCGATTAAATTACCTGTTTTATCATCTTGAAGCCATTTAAAATGCATGCTTCCTTCCAATGAAATCTCATACAAGGAATAAGCGACAGTCTCTTCCTCTTCTCCTTGATTGTTCACCCAAGTGCTTCTAAATGAGTAGCTTTTTGCAGATTGAAGGTCTTTTTGAGCCATGCGCAGTATATTCGCAAAAGTGATAGGCTCCAGCGTTACAATCAATTTATTGCTTTTTTGGATTGTTTGATAGTTTAGGTTGGCACTGTAGGTTTTATAACCATTTTTCTCAATGACAAGTTTATGAGAACCAAACAAAGGAACGTTCGATTGGAAATATCCTTGATTATCGGTAAAATAGGATTTTTCATCTATTCTGACAGTGGCTTGCGCAAGTGGTTTTTCCTCGACCGAATCATATACTGTTGCTTCTATGTGCATACCTGTTGAAATATAAAAAAATATGCTGATGATGAGCAATAAAACAATAGCAAAAATGATGAATAAAACCGGCTTTTTTTTCATCCAATCACGTCCTGTTAACTATTAATTAAGTGAATCAACAATCAACCATTTTTTTAGTGTTTTATTGTATTCAACCACATACGAACCATTTGCTTCGGTTTTACGGCCTTTTTCTTTTGAATATAAAACGAAAGCTACGATCTTTTGGCTGACTCTGCTTGTTTCCCTGACTTGGATGACTTTTATCCTCTCGTACACGGTTCCATGCTGTCTGGAATTATCAAATAAAGCAGAAAATTCTTCCAGAGTTCCTTTGTTGGTTTTAATAGTCCCATCAATCAGTGCGTACGCTTTATCATATTTTTCTTCAATGATGTAGCTAAAATACTGTCTGACCGTTTTTTGGGGAGTGGGAATGAATGATTTGATAACAATAAATAGCAACAGGATAAGTAGTATTGCGCCAGCAAGATAGAGCCAGATATTCTTTTTCATGTCACACTCCTAAGGATTAGTTTGGGTAGTAGTTTCCCCCGTTTTTACAGAGGTGGCTTTTTTGTTTAAGTGAGAAATATTTTCAACAATTCGCCAACCCTTGGAGGGAATATTCTCTAACACATAGGTACCATATGTCGGGGTCATTTTTCCGTTAAACAAAACCGTTACCTCTACTTCTACTGATCTTTGATTCACTTTTTCCCATTTATCCACGGAAACAATCTTGATGCTTTTTGTTCTGGTGCCGTTTTCTAATGCTTGATAGTACTCTTTGGAAAACTTCTCAAAACTGCCCCGTTTGATTTTATACTGACCATCAATCATGTTATAGGCTTTTTCGTAATTCTGCTCCCTCAAAGCGACAAAGAAATTTCGCATAGTTTTAGTAGGAGTGGGGATAAACATATAGACTATGAAGGAAAGTAATCCTATGATGAGGACAGTAACGATTAAGTACTCAACGATCTTTAAAAATTGTTGGAAGTTTTTCATTCAATTTTCCCTCTGATTTTATCCCACCAGTTCAGCAAGCTTTCCCAAGGGCTTCCCAGCACAACTCTGCTCTCGTATTTTTCTGTGAGTCGATACATAAAAGAATCTACGGCGCTGTTCTGTTTAATAGCGATTAAATCTTTTTTTACATCGTCTTTTATTTGTTCGTAGGTTTTAGTTTCAGCTGCTTTTCTCTCTTTCACGATAAAAACATACCAAGCATCTCTGCCTTGCATGACGCTGGGTTTGTTTAAAGGCATATCGGGATGAAAAACATTGTCGCTGATTTCTTTATATAAAGAATCCCTTGTCTGCCAGCCGATATCACCACCATTTTGTGCAGCATCGCTGGATAATGACTTTTCTCTTGCAAGTTGGGTAAAGTCTTTCCCTTCCTGTAATTCCTTTAGGATCTTTTTTGAATCCTCTTCCGAATTGACAGAAATTAATAACACATGCGCTTGTTCGGGAATGTTATAGTTTGCTGCGTATTGGGAATAATGTTCTTTAAGTTCTTCTTCGGTAGCGGTTACCTCATTTTTAACCGGTTCCAATACTTTATTGTACAAAGACTGTTCGCGCATATCTCTTCTAAAGGATTTGTAAGAAATGCGGTACTCAGCCAAGGCGGATTTGACATCCACAACTCCATTAGGATCGCCATTATTGAGAGCAAGCTTAAAGGCGGCTACTTCTTTGTCAATATCAGCTTTGGTAACCTTGATATGCATTTCCTCCCTGGCATACAGGTAAAGGCATTTTAATTTAAGCAGGTTTTCCCAAGCTTTAGAATCGATCGTATTCTGCATATCCTGTTTTTCTTGTTCATCTGCATTTTTTAGCGTCTCCTCAAAATTGGAAGGGGTTAAACGCTTTTTTTCAAGCTCTATTTCTGCTTTTGTGATAGTTTGCGATCCAATTCTCGCTACAATGTCTCTGGTTTGAAAAAGCCAAGTGAATACGATCGCGAAAACGATCAGTAATACAGCTGGTATTGCCAGGAACCAGTAACGTTTCGAAGCATTCTTTTGCTTTTTTAACAGAGAAGGTTGTTTTTTTCTTGCCATCATTGCTCTCTTTTATGGATTATTTTCTTGTGGAGGTTCTTGCGAAAAATCTTCTGGATTGATCGGAATCTCCATTGATTCACCGTTTGCGCCGGGTATGGTTATCTGTTGTGTTCCGTCAGCAGGGGTTTCGGTGGTCTCTGCTTTTGGTTCGACAGTATATTGTTTGATGAAACTTCCCATATCCTCAAAAAAAGCGCCTAGCGTCGTATCATATAAAGAAACTAAACGATTCCAGGGGTTTCCAAAAGACGGCTGTACGATGTCTTTTTGTTCCTGGATCCAATTAGCACGGGTTTTTGTCTTAGCGGTGGAGATCATTTCCTCTATCACTTTATCTTTTAAGTTTTTAAAAACGGCGGGAACAGCAGGACTCTTGCTGATAAGCTGATAAATCTCATAATTGGTTCCGTTTAACAAAGCACCGGAAACCTGCCCTAGTTTTAAGGAACCAAATAGAGCAGAATCAATCTCTGTTGGCAGTTGATTCTTATATACTGTTTGAGCTGTCTTGCCGGATTCTGGAGTTTCCGAATACTGGTCAGCGATCACTTCAAACTTCTCTTTCCCGGATTGTAGTGTTTTTGCTAATTCCTCCGCTTTGGTTTTCAGTTTTGCTTTTTCTTCGTCAGTGGCTGTTTCAGCAACAGCAATGATAATTTTTTTTACTTGAGCGCTTTCAGGAATGTTGTATTTTTCTTTTACAAATGATTTTGCTGATACGGTGATAATGCTAAATCCGCTTTTTGTTTTGATGACGCTGCTTATCTCATTGATATTCAATTTTTTGGCTGCTTCAAATAATTCTGGTTCATCAGGAAGAGCGCCTTCAAAAAGTGTGATGGACCCCTGATTAGGCTTAGTGGCCACATCTTCAGAGATTGGTTCGACTGCTTTT
>JAQVYZ010000065.1:0-5770 GCA_028708485.1 Caldisericia bacterium
TGATACGGTGATAATGCTAAATCCGCTTTTTGTTTTGATGACGCTGCTTATCTCATTGATATTCAATTTTTTGGCTGCTTCAAATAATTCTGGTTCATCAGGAAGAGCGCCTTCAAAAAGTGTGATTGACCCCTGATTAGGCTTAGTGGCCACATCTTCCGAGATTGTTTCGACCGGTTTTTCAAAAGTGATCCCTTTTTTGATAAGTTGATTCTTCGTATCGTTCGCTTTTTTCTCAGCAGCGGCTTTTACTTCTTCTGTAGCATTTTCAGCGGAAGCTACCAGGATTCTTTTTGCCTGTACTTGAGCAGGAGAATTAAAATAAATCTCTGCATCTTGCTCAGTCACTTTGATTTCATCATACAAAGGTTTTAGGACAGCTTCTTCGAGTAATTGGGGAGTAATTGACTTTTCTATCTCTTTTCTCAGGTTGTCCACATTTTTTAGCTCGGTTTTCTCTATAGCAGCGATGAATTCTTGTTCAGTTTTGTATTGCTTTTTGATGTTATCAATCTCCTCCTGGACTTTTTTGTCAAGTTCCTCTTTGTTAGGAGAGATTTTATTTGCTTTCGCATAGCCTTCAAATAATTTCTGTTCAATTAACATAGTCACAATATCATCTCGGTATTGTTTTATGGTGCCTGCCTGTTCTTCTGAATCAGGGTCCATTCCTTGCTGGCGCATATTGGCTTTCACGTTTTCCAGCATTAGGTCAACAGCACTTGAAGTGATCTTTTGACCTTTCACCGTCGCTTCAATATTCTTTGCAGAATAAGCCCAAATACCGAATATGAAACACACTACAATGATTAAGGCAGGGATCCAGATGAATATCTTCTTGAGAGTCGAGATCCTTTTTTTATCAAGTTTAACTGGCTCCAAAACTCCTTGTCTTCTTAACTGTTTGATTTTGCTCTCTCTACCCATAAATTAAAACCTCCAGAACCAATAAAATAATCTCACTAAACAATATACACCCTTAAGTAAAAACAATTACATATGGATTATAGGTTTATGGTTGAAAATGTAAAGAAAGGCGAACCGGACAAGAATTAGCTGTTTTTGTAGATTCTTTTCATTGATTCAGACAGACGACATAGTATTTCATAGGGTAATTTGTTGGTCAGCGCGGATATGGAACGCAATGTAATGGACTTGCCATTATCCTTGCCAATCACGACTACTCGATCAACTAGACAGATATTTTCAGAATCAGTGATATCCACCACAAATTGGTTCATACAGATAGTACCGATAATAGGATAGAAATTTTCATTGATCAAGACAGTACCGATGTTTGAAAAATCATACATATATCCATCTGCATATCCGATCGGAATGATAGCGATTTTCGTATTCTTTGTTGTTTTATAAGTTCGGTTATAACTGACATAAGCATTTTTCGGAATCCATTTTATCATGGATACGTGGGAGTATAATGACAGAACAGGCTCAAATGAAGGGTATTTATTTAACATATCCACACCAAAAAGCAGAATGCCGGGACGGATTGCGTTGAAGAGATATTCCGGATACTGAAGAATTGCGCCGCTATTGGCTGCATGGATGTACGAAAAATGAAATCCTTTTTTTCCCAGAATTTCCAGGGTATGTTTAAATTCATTGGCTTGTTGGTCAGTGAATTTCCGATCAGGGGAGGAGGAATCTGAAAAATGAGTGCATATCCCGTCTATGATGATATTGGGTCGATTTTTTCGGAATATTTCGAGAATTTGTATGGCTGAATCTGGAAGAAAACCGATTCTGCTCATACCGGTGTCTATTTTGATGTGAATTGAAACCTGGTCTTCCTGAAAAAAATCCATTATACTGTTGGCTTCATCAATACAGCCTATTACCGGAGTCAGGTTAAAATGCAGGAGAAACGCATACAAGCTTGGGTGTATCGGTCCGAAAATCAAGATTTGTCCTGTTATCCCCGCTGACCGTAAATCTACCCCTTCTTTTACTGTAAACACACCAAAAGCGTGAACACCCATTTCATTGAGTTTGGTGGAAACCTGTATTAATCCATGGCCATAAGCATTTGATTTTACCATAGCGATAATGTGTTTATCCGTTCCGGCTAGCTTTCTAACTTCATTGACATTATTTTTAAGATGGGAAAGGTCAACAAGTATATAGTTATCCGGAATTAAATGATCTTTTATTTCACCAGTATACATAGAATCTAACATTAATCAGATTCATCCGGATTGTCAAGATGAAAAATAGATTAGTTCTTGAAAAGACTATTTAGATGGATACTATTGAACCATAATGATGAAGAATTTTGGTAAATTGATAATGGCGTTACTTCTGATAATCATTTTTATCGGGAGCACATATCACCAGATACCTGCTAATGCGAAGCCTTCATCACAGATTACCATTATCAACCCAAAACCAGGCAGCATGATCGCAGATATTTTGACCGTTGAGATACAGGTACCCAATGAGAACCTTGAGTATACCCTCTTCATTATATCTATCTCAGGTCAGCAAGAAAAGTTTTCCCTGGTTTCTGATGATGGAGGTTGTTTTGTTAACCTGGACACAAGAAACTTCAAGAACGGTAATTATTATTTATATATAATTGGAAAGAGCAAGGAGCTTTCCATACTGGATTCAGATGTTTTACAAATCATGATTGATAACACTCAATCCAGTATAAAATCAGATGTAAAACCTGCCTATGTCTCCTCTGGTAACCTTATACGCCTTTATCTTTACGCTGACCTTCAATTGAATGAGGTTTGTGCAGAACTGGAAAACGGGATTCGGTTAAATTTGATCTTTAATCAGGAAGCCGGCTGCTGGGAAGAAAACTATTTTGTCCCGATGACCTATCTTGACAGGACGTATATTGTGAGTTTTTATGCAAAAGATATACGTAACAAATCCATTACTTGCCCATCCTCCGCTTTTACCATCTGCAATGCAGAGCCTGTTATTGAATTTCCGCCGAACAAAGGTCAGTTTATCAAGTCTTCCACACAGATTTCCGGGTACTTTCGACCGGGGGAGACGGTGAATTTATTTAAGAAAATTCAGAATCCAACCAGTCCCGAAGCGGTTCAATATCAGTTCTTAACTTCCACTATCACGGATTCCACCGGAAACTGGTTGATAGAAAATATTCCTTTAATAAAAGGGATAAATGAATTTTTAGTCTCCAACCGTAAAACGAATTCTGAAAGGGTACTTTACCCAAAACAAAAAACGAGTATTCAATATTTCCCCGATGGATTGATCGTATTGAATTATCATGACATTCAACCAAAAGGAGGAACCTATGCCAAGTCGAAAGAAGCATTCGAATTGGATATGCAATACATTAAAAAGAATGGTTTTAATCCTGTCAGTTCTACGGTATTTTTGAATTTTCTTGAAGGGAAAGCAGAGCTACCGGATAAACCTGTTTTGATTACATTTGATGACGGTAGAAAAGGTATCTATCAATACGCTTACCCAATACTAAAAACCTATGGCTACCAAGCGATACTGTTTATTATTGTCAGCAGAATTGATAATAATCCAGATTATTTGACCTGGAAAGAAATCTATGAACTTCAGAGTTCACGTGTGTTCAGTATCGAATCCCATACATTCAACTCTCACTTTTTTGTAGACGATGAAAACGGAAGGCATGCTGCTCTGGTCAGCTACCTGACTTTGCCTGACGGATCGATTGAGACGAATGAACAATACAAAAAGCGTATTATTGATGATTTAAATAAGTCAAAGGAGATGATAGAGGAAAAACTGGATAAAAAGGTTCATTTTCTGTCCATACCGTTCGGTATCGGGAACCAGTCGTTGAATGTTTTATTAATGCAAGCGGATTTTAAAGGTTCTTTTACTTCCGGGGGCGGAGTCAACCCTCTTCCATTAAAAGCATGGGACATTAAGCGAATTACGATATTAAATACCGATGATTTAGATGAGTTAATCCATTGAGCATCTACAAGGAGGATCACATTGAAATTTCTTGAATACCAAGCCAAAGAAGTATTTAGGCAGTTCGGAATCAGTACGCCGGTTGAAAAGTTGGCAAATAACCTGGAAGAAGCTTTACAACAGGCTAAACAAATAGGTTACCCTTGCGTACTGAAAGCCCAGGTTCCGGTTGGAGGCAGGGGTAAAGCAGGCGGAATCAAATTAGCGAATAATGAAGCGGAATTAAAAGAGCATTATTCCAAGATTTACGGAATGAATATCAAAGAGTGTATAGTTTCCAAGATTTTGATTTCCCAAGTGATTCAAGTCACTAATGAAATCTATCTGAGCGTGACATTAGACAGAAACTCCAGAAAACCGATGTTTATCCTGTCAGCTTCAGGTGGAATGGATATAGAAGAGATCAGCAGAACTCAGCCTGATAAAATCCTGAGGTTTGACTATGATTTATTAGTTGGCTTAAAAGATTACTCTCTAAAGTCTATCTATAAAAAGCTAATTCAGGATTTATCCTTAACCAAAGCGCCTTCGTATGACGCTTTTAAGACCTTATTAAAACAATTAGTCCGGATCTATTTTGATCTGGATGCTTCTTTGGTGGAAATCAATCCATTAACCATTCAAGGTGAAGAATTTATGGCTTTAGATGCAAAGCTGGTTGTGGATGACAATGCCGGTTATCTTCACCAGGATTTGGTCAAAATCACAGAAGGGAACAATGTAGAGACAAAACAGGAGACAATGGCTAGAGAAGCTAATCTGACCTATATTTCGCTTCAAGGGAATATTGCCTGTATTGTGAATGGAGCGGGATTAGCGATGGCGACGATGGATGTGATCAAGCATTATGGTGGGGAGCCGGCCAATTTTCTGGATATCGGTGGTAGTTCTAATCCACAAAAAATGGTCAATGCTTTGCAAATCATCTATAGCAATGAAAAGACAAAGGCGATCCTGATTAATATTTTCGGCGGGATTACCCGATGTGATGATATTGCCAATGGGTTAAAAATAGCATTAGAAACCATCAAGCTTCAGATACCCATTTCTGTCAGGTTAGTGGGCACAAATGAGGAAGAAGCCAAAAAAGTGTTATCATCTATCGGCATTACCGCTTTCTCTGATATGGACCAGGCAGTACAACACGCCATACAGCTTACTTTAGGAGGTAATTAATCATGAGTATTCTAATCGATGAAAACACCAAAGTGATTGTTCAGGGAATCACCGGAAGGGATGGCGCATTTCACACCCAGATGATGTTACAATACGGTACCAAAATTGTGTCCGGGGTGACTCCGGGTAAAGGGGGAACTGTTTTGGAGGGGGTACCGGTGTTTAATACCGTGGCAGAAGCAAAACACGCGACAGGCGCAAATGCTTCAGTCATCTATGTTCCGGAGAAATTCGCCATGGATGCCATGATTGAAGCGATTGATGCTGAAATCGATCTTGTGGTTTGTATCACAGAAGGTATTCCTATTAATCAGATGATTCTTGTGAACCAGTATCTGCAAGGGAAAAGAACCCGTTTGATCGGACCAAACTGCCCAGGTTTAATCTCACCGGGGAAATCAAAAATCGGCATTATGCCGGGACAGATCTTTAAGCAAGGCAATGTAGGCGTAGTATCAAAATCCGGAACGTTGACCTATGAAGTAGTTTATCAACTAACCAATGCCGGATTTGGTGAATCCACTTGTATCGGAATCGGGGGAGACCCCATCATCGGGACCAACTTCATTGATGTGCTCTCGCTTTTCCAAAAAGATCCCCAAACGGAAGCCATTGTACTGACTGGGGAAATTGG
>JAQVYZ010000065.1:5780-6171 GCA_028708485.1 Caldisericia bacterium
ACAGGCGGCAGAATTTATTTCAAAACAGGTCACGAAAAAAGTGGTGACTTTCATTGCAGGCAGGACTGCTCCTCCGGAAAAACGAATGGGTCATGCCGGTGCGATTATCTCAAACGGTAAAGGGACAGCAGAAGGAAAAGTGGCTGCTTTTGAAGCGGTAGGGGTACCGGTTGCTAAATTACCCTCTCATATACCGGGATTGTTAGCATGCAAGTAGTCATTCTTGGTAAAGAAGAGAGTAAAGTGACGGACTTTTTTTCTATTATCTCGCGAGGGAAGACCAGTGCTCAGAATAGAAAATTGTTTGGTTCCGTTTCTGTACCGGATCAAAGGGTGGATGATCTATCCGATTTTTTCAAACCAAAGAAAACTACTTACACCCAGTTATCGT
>JAQVYZ010000066.1 GCA_028708485.1 Caldisericia bacterium
TATTGCTCAAATAGCCGAAGTATTTCATTCTTCGAAAGAGCAGAAAGAAACGCTCAGCGAACCGGAAAAATAACTAAAAACCTTGATTAGCCAGGAGGCAATAGGTGAATAAACGAATTTTTTGGTGGATTGGTGTTGTTTTGGTAATTCTCTCACTCAGTATCCCGATTTCACAGCTGAAAGCTGCTGATTTCCGGTCTTCCGACCAAACAGGGACTATTACGGTGGATTCCGGTGTAGAGACGAAAAACCTTTTTATTGCCGGGAATGAATTGGTTATCCAAGCAAAGGAGATCAAAAAAGACCTATTCGCTTTTGGAATGAATATCGAATTGAATACCTATGTCGAGCAAGGGAGTTTTCTGGCTGGCAAAACAGTGAATATTAGTGGTTTTTATGGGGGAAACCTGTTTGTGGTTGGCTCAGAAATCACAATTAACGCAGAAGTTATGGGAGATGTGTTTCTGTTTTGTAATAAGTGGTCGATGAAACCGGAAGCCAAAATTCATGGTGATGTTCATGTAGGTTCGGGTACCGGGTATCATGACGGTTTCATTACCGGTTCCCTGTTAGGAGGCGGGAATGAATTTTATTTGAACGGAACAGTGGAACAAATAACGAAACTGATGGTTGCCAAATCTTTGACGATCGGGGAAAAAGCCAACCTCAATCTGCTGGAGTACGAAGCTCCTCAGGAAGCGACAGTGTTAGAGGGGGCGGTTATTCAGAAAACCGATTATAAGGCCCCTGATACCAATGTGACAACCACTCGGAAACAATTTCATTTTCCGTTAGTCAGTTATGTAGCTTCTCTGATTTTTGCTTTGTTGCTCGTGTTTTGGCTCCGAAAACCGATAAGGCATACACTGAACACCATACAACAGCAATTTTTTGCCTCTCTGGGGATAGGGTTTGCTGTGCTTATCTGTATTCCTATTGTAGCTCTATTTATCTTTCTTTCCGTGATTGGGTATAAGGTCGCTTTAGCGTTGCTGTTTTTCTATGCTTTATGTATTCTCTGCATGAGTCCTATTGCCGGTATATGGTTAGGAGAGTGGATTCTGCGCTTGTTTAGGAGACCGGTGGTGTCACCAAGCTGGTTAGGGGCGGTGATTGGTATCACTGTCATGCAGTTCATTGCTTGGATACCTTTTTTTGGTTGGATTTTGCTATTTTTTCTGAGCATTTTTTCCTTCGGAGGATTGGTTATCACCATTTTCAGCCATCTTAAAGGGATGAACGAGACCTAGCGTTTTTGATAGACGACCATAGAGCTATAATTCATAACTCAGCGTACTGGTCTCATCATCCGGATATGGATGTTAATCCGATGGCGTTGTCTTCCATAATGAATCCAGGGATATCGGTTGCAAAATGGTCTGAGTTATCTGAAAGTGTTCGTTGATCAGGTGTTTCGAGAATAATATCTGTTTCGGTCTTCTTTCCGGATAAAGAAAAGCGAGAAGAAATCCTTTTTTACTTTGCTGGTATAGATGTATGGTTTTTGGAAAAAGAAAGTTGGTCCAATGCTTCCAAAAATCCTGAAACGCTTGACGGGTAGTCCAGTGAAGTTCAAACAGAAGGACTACTCGCTGAAGATAAGGCATCCTGGATTGGATCCTGTTCCTGATATTTGCCAAAGAATCCTCGAGGGGGGAGTTTTCCTGATAAGGTATATAGATAAAGCATTCTTTTTGAGAAGAGACCGGTAAGTCCGGCAAGGGTGGGAACCATGACTTGATCCACTCCAGATCAGGCGAGAGAGAGGGAGCAATCGAATAATCCAATTTCCAGCGGAGATTGGTTTTGTTTAGTATCGTGGAGAACAAATTGGACCAGATCGGATCAAGGTGCCAGATAGGCAGCCAAGGAGGGATCCTTTTTCTGTGTAAGGTCAGCAGTTTACTCTGTATGAGCTCATCTACGATGGAAGAAAACATCGTGTGCTCTCTCTTCTGTAGTTTTCTACCCGGCTCCATGCTTTTGGCAGTTTCTCCTTGGGTCATGGTTTCGAGGGAAGAGAATACTTGAAGATAACTAGGTGGGGGAATGACCGAAAATTCAAACGGGGAAGAGGGATAGTAAAGCTGCTGCAAAATTGAGTATAAGGCTTCTTTTCCAATTTGGAGGGAAGGTAACAACGGAAGATCTGATTGCCAGATGTGGTTTTTTTTCTTCCAGAGGGACCGAAGTGATTTCCAGGGATCCTCCATTAATGATACTTGGTATAGAGTAGCATATTTTTCCTGGTTCGTATCTTCTAAAAATCGCCAATAGAGCAAAGTGAAGATGAAATGAGAGGTAAGCTCCGAGAGGGTATGTTTGGAAAAATCCGGGTTCAAGGCAGAAAGCTCTTTAAACAAGGTAAAATGCCAAGTATCGGTCATCTTGTCCAGCTCATGATTCACGTTTGTCTTATAACTTGGGGAGGGCATCTCCTCTATAAAACGATGAAATTGATTGCCTGATAATGCGGTCGATGAAAACACAGAAAACAGAAAATCAATATTTCTCACTCCGGGGACTAACTCGCACGGTGAGAAGAGGCTATCGATGTCGCAATAAAAGAGTCTTGATAACTCTAAGTTATCGTTTAATTCAGGTTTGATCCGGCAGTCAAACAAAGCAAATTCTTCAAAGTCTGTGCTGACTGCGATGGGCAAATTGGCTGAGAAAGAAAACCGACGTAGTTGGAAAGCTCTTTCTTTCTGTTCTTTAATGGGAAAGGCAGGTTTCTTAATATCGATAAAAAACAACGGTTTGTGTTTATTGATTAAAAGATAATCGGGAGGATTCGGTTTTCCGGGTGTCGCTTGCGGATCTATTCTTGTCAGGTGCAAAGCGTTTTTCTTGTTTTCACTCCAGCCTAGCAAATGGAAAAAAGGTTTGATATATTCTTGTATCAAGATCTGTTTCTCGAGAGTAACGCTTTTTAACTGTGATTCTGCGTTTTTGTAATCTTGAATGAGCCGATTCCATTCCCGGAAAGCGTCATTTTCGATAAACGATAGATTCTTCATATTATTTTATCATCATGCCGAAGGAGGGAATCGAACCCACACGGAGCGTGAACTCCTGCAGATTTTGAGTCTGCCGCGTCTGCCAGTTTCGCCACTTCGGCTTGAACAACCTTAATCATACTATATTTTGGTACTTTTCTCAATAGATTACTCTATTTTCGAACCGGTACGGTTAAGCCCGATCAAGAGAAATCCTGCTAGGACCAAGCTGATTGCCAGGTAGGAGATCCATTGCATGTCCTGTTTCCATTGTGCTTGCAGCAGCCACTGTACCAGACTGATCCCGATACATAGGAAAGCGATCCATGCAAAACCTTTCTCTCCGGTTTCTAAGATAAACAGAAAATACGAAACTCCGATGGCAACGAACATAAAACTTAACCAAAAAGCATTCTCCCAGAATGGAATGGTAGGATAGAGGAACAAGTGTATCCAGATAAAGAGAGAGATCATACTCAGCAGAACGCCCATGAAAAGAGATCGGTAGGTAGCATACAGCAGATAATCTGTGATAGAAACCAATCCACTGATCAAGAGAATGCTGGCAAGGATATATGGCCAGAAAGTTTCTGCATCCTTCCATTGGGTAAATAGCATCGCCCCTCCCGTCAGCAAAAAGAACCATGCGAACCAGGCTTTCCATTCGGTAACAAGTTTTGCAGCATGTTGTTCCAAAATCAACCTCCTAAGCGGTTACAATCTGGATTAGGTTGGTAGATCCGGCGATCCCCATCGGTATCCCTAATGTGAACACGATTTTATCCATTGGTTGGATCAATGATAATTGCATCAATAAGTTTTTTACATGTTGGATACTCTGCTGGACATCCTCAGTCAGGTAGGTGCGAAAAGCTCTACAGCCCCAGAAAAGTTCACAAATTCTGCACACATGGTCAGAATTGGTAAAAACATAAATAGGTACATTCGGTCGAAATTTTGCGATCCTTCTCGCTGTGCTGCCGGAAGAGGTTAGGCATACAATACAGGAAGCATGAACCAAGCTGGCTATTCTGGCGGCTCCGTTGGCGATCGCTTCAGATGGCTCACTCTGCAGTGTTTCGGCTAACCCTCCCCAACTCACCTTATTACAATGTTTGACCTCTGTTTTAGCGATAATTTTTTTCATGACCTGGATGACGTTCACAGGATCTGATGAAACTGCTGTTTCAGCAGATAGCATCAAAGCATCTGATCCATCCAGTATCGCGTTGGAGATATCTGCCGCTTCAGCTCTAGTTGGAGTAACACTCGTGATCATTGATTCGAGCATCTGGGTGGCAGTGATCACGGATTTTCCCATCAAGTTACATTGCGAGATGATATCTTTTTGCAACAGCGGAATATCCTCGATCGGCATCTCTATTCCTAAGTCTCCCCTGGCAACCATGACGGCATCAGCAGCATGAATAATGGCTGGTAAATTCCTGAGAGCTTCATGTTTCTCGATTTTGGCTATAATTCCCACCATGGGAGAGTAAGCGCTGGCCAAATCCTTGATTCTCTCTACATCTCCCACTGTTCTCACAAACGAGAGAGCCAGGTAATCACAAAAATGATGGGAGCATAAGAAATGGATCCACTCAATGTCTTCATCGGTGGGATAACAAATGTGCAAGTTGGAATGGGGAAAATTGACTCCTTTGTTTGGTTTGATCGTGCCATCGTTCAAAGCTTCACATATAAGAAACTTTGTATCCTCAGAAATCACCCTGACTTGTATCTGACCGTCATCAATATAGATCGCATCGTTAATGTTCACATCCTCGAGCGCATCCGGATAGTTGAGTTTGACAACCAGCTGATTTTCAGTTGGATACTGGGCTGTTTCTGATTTGGAAAAATACAGTGTCTCCCCTTTACGAATTTGTAGCGGGAAAGACAAATCGTGAATCCTGATTTTCGGGCCGGGTAAATCGGCAATGATGGAGAGGGGCAGGTTGGCTTCGGTGGAAACTTCACGGATCAGCTGTACATAATGAGCGATCTCCTCCTGGTTGGTGTGGGAAAGGTTAATTCTTAGCAGAGTTGCGCCTTCGAGAACCATTGCGCGTATCGCTTCTTTTGTATGCGAGGAAGGTCCCAGGGTAGCGATTATTTTCGCACGAGGATAGAACCGGTCTCGTTTATCCATCATTGTCATATTTGCATCCTTTTCATTTAGTTATACCCAATGTAATAGAGTCATGTCATCATAGTAGTATCCTCAATGCCGCGAAAATATCAAATTATAACTCATGGCGATCAGATCCCTCCTGGGCTGGCACCAAATCTTCTGTTCGAAAGAAAATCCTCTCAATCAGAATGATAATGGTGGTGACCATCGGGACTCCGATAAGGATACCCAGAAAACCAAGCAGTTTGCCGAACACAATAATCGCTAAAATGGAGATAGCAGGGGGAAGATTTACTTGTTTCCTCATGATAAACGGGAGGAAAAAGTAACTTTCGACAAACTGGATGAGCAGGTAGATAATTAGGATCCAGATCACCTTTTCAGGGGATTGTATCAAGGCATACAGCAATGGCGCCAACGCTCCTAACATGGGTCCGATATACGGGATGATCTCCAGAAAACCGGCAGCGATGCCAAAAATGATAAAATAATCCAGGTCGATCACCCAGTAGAATAACGACATAAACCCACCGACAAAAAGAATTGCCAAAAACGTACCTACCAGCCAGTGTTTTAAAGAAATCTCAATTTCCTGTACGGTGCTTAGATAAGTCTTCTGTTTTTTGGTAGGGATAAACCGCAGGATAAACTCACGGTATTCTCCCGGATTACCGGCAAAAAAAGCTGCCAACGCGATCATCAGGAAGAAATTACCGATGGATCCGGCTGCCGAAGCAATATAGCTAAAAGAACCGGTGAGAATTTTCTCGGCATTGGCTGAGAGTTTTGTGATCAGATCTTCCAAGGGTATCAGGGAAGTTAAAGAGGGAAACCGGACCAGTAGTTTGTCCAATACCGTTTGTGCTGCTTCCATAAGTGAGGGAAGATCCTGCAGAAATTTCTGGGATTGGTTGATAAAGGGTACGGAGATCGCCATAAACGGCATGAACAAAAATATCAATAAACCGAGAATGCCAAAAACCAGCGCCAACCCTCTGGGCATTCTAAACCGAAT
>JAQVYZ010000067.1 GCA_028708485.1 Caldisericia bacterium
TGCGTGAACAAATGCAAGCAGTGATCTCTTCGAATTGGAAAGGCATCGGGATCGACGTGACAACAAAGAATGAACAATCCACCACTCTTTTTACGGTGACTTTACGTGAACGGAAATTCACCGGGCCTACCGCTATCATGTTTGCCTGGGTAATGGGACCGGATTCCAATTTATACTCCATCGCGAATTCAAAACAAATTCCCTACCAGAGCAATGGCTTCAGTGGACAGAATTACCCGGGATTCCGTAACGAAAAAGTAGATACATTAACAGAGGATAACCTGAAACAACTCGATAAGAAGAAGATTTACCGAAATTTGACAGAGATCCAGACCATTCTTACCAGCGAATTGCCATCTCTGCCGTTATTTTACCGGGTAGATGTAACGACCGCTCATAAAGCCTTAAGAGGGTATTTTCCATCCGGTTCAGGAGTATCTGCAACCTGGAACGGCGCTAATTGGTCGTGGGATAAATAATTTATAGGAGGAAAAAAATGCCTGAATTTAGTCAGCCTTTTGGTGGAGTGCGATTGGACAAAAAAATGAACAAGGAAGAATTGATCAGAGCTATCCGCTTCCTAGTCGCTGCAGAGTACGAAGCTGTTCAGATGTATACACAACTGGCAGAATCCATCGATGACAAACTCGCGCAAAAAGTTCTGATCGACGTTGCCAATGAAGAAAAAGTGCATGCAGGGGAATTTCTACAACTCCTGATCCTATTATCACCAGAGGAGGAAAAATTCTATCAGGAAGGATATAAAGAAGTCCAGGAGATGATGGATTAATTTCATCATTTCTTCATAACCCTGTCATATCCTCTTCATGGTAATCGCTATGATATTATGTATAGAAAAAGAAATTAAGGAGTGAGTATCAGATGAAAAAACCAATCTTATTAGTGTTGATCCTGTTCGTGATAGCAGGTGGAGCGTATACCTATGTGTTTTTTTCTACCAAAAAAATAACCAAGGCCAGCACCATTCCCTCCTGTTGCACTGAAGTGACCGCTGCTTCTGTCCAAAACGACGCTAATCCCGATAACTGCAATATGGTTTGTCCTTCCGGAATCACAACTTGCCCTTCTGCCACCCCGACTGCTCCGGTTTATACCCCATCGACAAACCAAAAGACTGTGACAGAACCAAAAACCAATACCGAACCTTGCGATAATTGTGTGTGTGGTACCGATGAAGAATGTCCGAACGAAGAAAAATGTGATGTTTGCCTGGAAGAAGAGAAACAGCGTGATGGAAACAAAGCAGGCGCTGGAAACGGCAAAAAAAACGGGAACGGTCAAAAAAACAGAAAATAATGCCCCAAAAAAGGATTTTAATCATTGAAGACGATCCCCATATTGCGGATCTGATTCGATTGTATACGGAAAAAGAGGGTTGGACTTCCGTCATCTCCTATCTAGGAACTGAAGCCCTTTCCATTCTCCAAACCAATCATCCTGACTTAATTGTTCTCGATATTATGCTTCCGGATCTGGATGGTATCGAAGTGCTAAAACAGATTCGAAAACAAAATAATCACACCCCCGTTTTTTTTCTGACAGCAAAATCTGAAGAGATTGACAGGATTTTAGGTCTTGAATTAGGAGCTGATGATTATATTACAAAGCCTTTCAGTCCTAAAGAGTTAATTGCCCGTATGAAAGCGATATTCCGCCGCTTAAACCCTGCCATCATGAACACCCAAACCATCATTCGCATCCATGACTTGGAAATCGATTCCCAAAAAATGGAGGTGAAAGCCAAAGGTAAACCAGTCCGAATTTCTGGTCTGGAGTTTGCCTTGTTATGGTACTTAGCTTCCCATCCCGGACAAGTTTTTAACAGAAACCAGCTGATGGAGAATATGTATCCAGATCATGATGTGTTAGTGATAGACAGGACGGTAGATGTCCATATCAAGAACCTGAGAAAAAAATTAAACGATCCTGCAAAAAATCCAAAGTATATCGAGTCAGTTTTTGGTATAGGATATAGGTTTATCGAACCATGAGAATCAATCTGCAGATCAAAATCTTTTTGTATCTGATGATAGTTATTATTATCACGATCGTTTCCTTGAGCCTTTTAACCCATAATACCATTATCAGGCAATTTGATTCTTACTGCAAAATGGAAACTGATAATTGCGCTGTGATTACAGAACAACCAAAAGGACCCGGATTCCGAAACAGACGCAACTGGAATTCAAACCAGGTAGTGTTTGTGGAATCTGTCCAAACAAAGATTATCTGGGTAGGATTAGGTGTATCAGTGATCGCTTTTTTGATCAGTTATCTGCTCTCCAAGAAAATTGCCACTCCGATCCAGAAACTAACCAGCATTACCCAAAACATAGCCCAAGGAAAAGAGCCGGGACCCATTGAAGTTCATTCAACCGATGAAATCGGGGAACTGGAATGCTCCCTGAAAATCATGTATGAACAGATACAAAAAATTGAAGGAATCCGAAAAGACCTGATTACCAATCTTTCCCACGAGATGTCTACTCCCCTGACCAGTATCCATGGATATCTGGAAGCGCTTGAAGACGGGATGCTGACAACCAAGCAAGATAAAAATTCTGCCTTATCAGTGATGAAAGAACAGACAAACCGGTTAATTCAGATGGTACAGGATTTGCGTAATCTCTCAAAGTTTGAGTCCAATTCAATGCCCATTAACAAACAATGGATAGAGATGAGCCGATGGTTGGAAAGTTTTTTAAAGGAAATGAAACCAATCGCGGATCAAAAACATTGCCGGATTATCACGGAGCTCCAACCCGAAAAGCTGAGAATTTTTACAGATCCCGTTTTGTTGCACACCATCTTCCTTAATCTGTTGGATAATGCCTTGAAATACTCAGAATCAGCTTCAGAAATCCTGGTCTGTATCCTTGAAGAAAAAACAGGATGGGTCCAGATAACAGTAATCAATCCGGGAGAGCCTCTACCAGAAGAAGAGATCAATCATCTTTTTGAACGTTTCTACCGGGGGAAAAATTCCAGACAGCAAGCTATAATGGGTAATGGCATCGGTTTATCGATCGTCAAGGACATCCTGGCAAAATTATCCGGCAAGATACAATATCAGTATATCCCTGGAAAAGGTCATATTTTTCAGGTTCAGTTCCCATCTTCTCCATAAAATCTCCTCAGTTCCTTTGATTTTTTCATCAATCAGGTAAAATAATCATGCAATCTATCCCGTTTTAAACTGAGGGACTTTTTGTTAAATAAATTTGTGTTTTTGAATATTTGGGTTTTATTGGGTGTCAATATTTTTTTGATCTTGTTTTTGATCATTTATAAATTGTTTGGCGCCATAAGGGAGAAACGATACACAACCTTTATTCAATCCGCCAAGGAAGAATTCGAATTTCAGATGCTGAATTTAAACTCTGACGCTTTCACCAGGAAATATAAACAACATCGTAAGCGTCATATGATTTTTCAGTTAATGCTCCAGATTGCAGATGAAAAAGGATATGATTTTCACCAGCTGTTTGACCAGATGGGCTTTACGGATGAAATTATCAACCATTATCTGAATTCAAAAGAAACGCAGTATCTGAAAGAACTTTCCATTATAAAATCTCCAAAAGCATATTCCCTTCTTCTTCACGAGATCCAAGCTCCCTTGCCTGAGAATGCTTTTAGAGCGGGGTATGCAATGGCTTGTTTGAAACTGATGCCAGCCCAGCAATTAGAGGTGTTCAATACGCTCATTTCTTCTCAGATTGTCATCGAGAAAGTGATTGATATCGTTAATCTTATATCCCCTCCAATTGCTGAATATTTACCAATACTGAACCAACAAGTCACTAACCGAGGAAGAATCATCCTTCTGAATTATATCCATGGCAAAATATCACTCTTACAAAGTAATTATCGCTTTTTACAAAAGAAACTCGCTATCCAGTCACATACTATTATTCAACATGTCTCTCCAATGCTGTATTTCCCAGAACAAGTCGCTTTACCGGCTATTAAGGTTTTGGGTTGTACAGGACACAGCCACGCCCTCCTGTTATTATTGAATTTATACAAGAATAATCCGAACACTTCCATTAAAGCTACCATAGCACAGGAATTATATCATTTTTCCAGCCATGAGGTGTTGAATGACCTGAAAGAAATGGCGATGGATAAAAACTATTGGGTTCGGTTAAGTGCTTATGAAAGCCTATCAGAGATGGGAGATGAAGGTAAACAAGCTATCCTGGAGCTTTCTACTACTTCACCGTACCCTTCCACCAACTATCTTATCTACGAAATCCTCTCTGAAAATGATAATTTACAAGAGTACATCGAGAATTACAAAAAAGAGCTAGAAAACAATGTTCGTTAATATCCTTCTGTACAGCAGTTATTTTATTTTCTTTTATTATTTTCTGATTAACGGTACTTATATCTTCCTGATCATTATCTCATTCAGAAGGTTGATTGAGTATATCCAACAATCGAAAAATAACCTTTTCGTGGAGCAAAGCACTATCATCCCGATCTCTATCATCATTCCATGCTACAATGAAGAAAAAACTATCTGCGAAACCATCAAATCTTTGTTAATTCTGAATTATCCCGAATACGAGATCATCGTCATCAATGATGGTTCCACAGATAAAACATTGCCTGCCTTAATCCGTGAATTCCATCTAAAACGAGCGGACATCGAATATACGGAGCAGATTCCAACCAGCTCTGTGCGTGCTATTTATGCTACCATCCAGATTCCCCAGCTGATTATTCTCGATAAACACAACGGAGGAAAAGCTGACTCCTTGAATGCCGGAGTGAACTTAGCTAGATATCCCCTGATTTGCTCAATCGACGCAGACAGTATTATCGAGAAGAATGCCTTTCATAAACTAGTTTACCCATTCTTGAAAGATGAAAGCACAATCGCTGTCGGAGGAATGGTACGCATTGCGAATGGTTGCGAGATTGAAGGCGGAGTATTGAAGAAAGTCGCTTTACCGGATAATATTCTTGTTCGTCACCAGATCCTGGAATATCTTCGAGCATTCCTAACAAGCCGTATCGGCTTCCAGAAACTGAATAGTTTATTAATTATTTCAGGCGCTTTTGGCTTGTTCAAGAGAGCCTCTATTCTCGAACTTGGTGGATATCGCCACACTATCGGGGAGGACATGGAACTCACCTTGCGACTGCACCGATATATGCGGTCCACTCATAAAAAGTACCGAATCGATTTTATTGCAGATGCTGAATGCTGGACTCAGGTTCCAAGCGATTTTGCTAGTTTGAAATCACAAAGAACAAGATGGCATGCAGGTTTACTTGATTCACTTTGGAGTCATAAAGATATGCTCTTCAATCCAAAATACGGTAACGTCGGTCTATTTTCCCTTCCCTATTACTGGTCTTTTGAGCTCTTTGGGCCTGTAGTGGAGTTCTTGGGCTACCTGATTTTCTTGTTGCTACTTTTCATCAATCTTGTCTCGCATGTCTTTTTGTTTATCTTTCTGATGGCTTACCTGTATGGCGCCTTCTTCTCGCTGATGGCAATCCTACTGGAAGAGATGTCCTACATGCATTTCAAAAAAATCAGTGAAGTACTCCATCTGATCGGGCTTGCTTTTATTGACCAGCTTTGGTACCGACCATTATTGGCTTACTGGAGATTATTAGCTCTGCTTAACTTCCGGCAAAATAAAAAAACCTGGGGCAGTATAAAGAGGAAAACATTCATCCAGGAGCACACAATCAAAGAACTAAAGACGAATTCTTAAGGAATTTGCCCGGAGGGGAAGAACTCATATTTTATTATCACTTCCAGAGGTTCTTTGTCTGAAGTGGTCTCTGAGAAATCTTTCAACCACAAATTGATATTCAAAAACATTTGGTCATCCTCGGTTGGAAAAAATACCATTGGATTGTCCTTAGGATTTGCCTGGCATGAAAAAATCAGGTCTTCTTCTTGAGGAGGGGTATCATGGTACCAATAACTTTTCAGGCTGATTTGATCGCGATTCCACTGCAAATCATGTGTAGTCATAGTAGTTTGAGTGCTATGAATATAGTAATGGCTCATCAAAGCAGGCTGTGGTGAAAAATCACCAAACCAGCTGGGCCATCACACCATC
>JAQVYZ010000068.1 GCA_028708485.1 Caldisericia bacterium
ATACTGGCATCTTCTTACTTTCAGATCAATATGGAATTTCTTTCTGATATAATCGGATAACAGTTTCCCGTCTCTTTTTGGTAAAGTAATATCCACTCACTGGGGAACTTAAAATATCCAGCAGTAAATGGAAAAACTCCATTGATAGCACCCCTGATACCGTATACCCTTTTAGGTGACGAAACCAAAGGGGGTAAACGAAAGGATGCTAACAATGGAGCAAATATATCGTATCAGAAACATGAAGAAATATGAAGGAAAGAGTGTAAGAAAAATAGCTAGCATAACCGGACATGACTTTAAGACCGTTAAAAAGTATATTGAAAAAGAAGACTTCAATCTTGCCATTCGTCCTAAGCAGCACAGAAAAGGAAAGTTGTCTCCTTACAGAAGTCTCATCACCTCTTGGCTTATCAGTGATCAACAAGCACCCCACAAACAGCAACATACTGCAAAAAGAGTGTATGACCGGTTACAGGAATTCTATCACGGGGAATTCAAGGCGAGTGAAAGATCGGTGAGGAAGTGTGTCGCGCAGCTACGAAAAGAGCTTCAAACCGAAACAACCGCTTTTCTTCCGTTGGAACATCCCCCGGGAGAAGCGCAGGGGGATTTCGGAGAAGCCCGGTTTGTCGAAAACGGAAAGACTTATGACGGTTATTATTTCAATCTGTCCTATCCTTACAGCAATGCCGGGTATATGCAATTATTCAAAAGCGCCAACCAGGAATGTCTTTTGGAAGGCATGAAAGCCATTTTTGAGCATATTGGAGGGGTACCGACAGCCATCTGGTTCGATAATCTATCTCCCGTCGTCAAGAAAATCAAAGAACATGGAAAACGCGACCTGACCGATGGTTTTTTACGATTTATGATGCATTATGGCTTTCAGAGCAACTTCTGCAATCCTGATAGCGGTCATGAGAAAGGTTCCGTGGAGAATAAAGTTGGATACCATCGCCGGAACCTATTAGTACCGGTTCCGGAATGCCAAGATCTGAAGGAATACAATCAGGCGTTGTTAACCAGATGTGATCAAGATATGCAAAGGGAGCACTACCGAGGATATGGTAGAATCCATGCTCTTTTTCAGGAAGATAAACAAGCGTTTTTACCCCTTCCTGCCATACCTTTTGAAGTCTTTCAGCATGAATTTGCGAAAGCGAACCATTATGGAAAGGTGAAGTTTGACCATCGGACCTATTCCACTTCTCCCAAGATGGCAGGACGTCAGGTTATCATCAAAGCAGGAGCCTATGAGGTAGCCATACTCGATTCAGATTATCACCACATCATCACACATAAAAGGTTGTACGGGAAGGAGACCGAATCCATGAACTGGATTCCCTACCTGGATCTTCTCAGCAGAAAACCGACCGCTTTCAAGTATTCCGGGATATACCAAACATTACCGCCGGTATTAAAAGAGTATCTGGATCAGCAAGACTACGTTGGGAAGAAGGAGATCTTGAAGTTGCTGGCACGCATCACGAAAGATTCGGATTTTCATACTGCCATTCGTGCTTTTGAAGAAGGGTTGAGTCTGGGAGTCAGCGACCTGGATAGTATCTGGGCACTCCATTGTCATCTGACGAGTGAAAGCTTGCCTGAACCCGAGATCGTTCTTTCGGATTCAGTTCCGGAACTGAAAGGATATGCACCCGACATCACCTTGTATGATGATTTGTTCCAGACCGGAGGGAGATCATCATGAACCACGATGAATTAATCCGACAATACTGCAAGACACTTCGACTCGGTAAGCATATCTATGAAAGCTATGCCCACATCACCGCGAATGATTTTGGTGATTTTCTCGCCCAGCTCTTAAAATCGGAAGTGGATCACCGGGAAGTAGCCAGAAAGAACAGAAATCTGGTCTCTGCCTCCTTTGATGTGATCAAAACTTTTGAAGGATATTCGTTTGACAGCGTTCAGGTTCCGAACACCCTGGACGTGGAAGCCTTAAAGTCCGGAACTTTCATCGACAAACAGGAGAACCTGATCTTATACGGTCCAGTGGGAACAGGTAAAAGCCATATGGCAACAGCAATCGGTGTTGCTGCCTGTTCGAGAGGTAAGAAAGTGAAATTCTATCGTACCGCAGCGTTGGTCAATCAGTTAAGTGAAGCCAAAGCAAAAGGTGAGTTGAAAAGATTGGTGACTCAACTTACGAAATTAGACTTGTTGATTTGTGATGAATGGGGCTATGTTCCTTTCGAGAAAGGAGGATCTCAGTTACTGTTTCAAGTCATCTCAGAATGCTATGAAAGGAGGAGCGTGATTATTACCACCAATCTGGAGTTTAGTAAATGGAATGGTATTTTCTATGATGAAAAATTGACCAGTGCGATTATTGATAGGCTTGTTCATCATAGTCACCTATTAGTTTTTGAAGGAATGAGTTATCGTTTGGCTCATTCTATGATGAAATCTTAGTAATGGGATCAGGGGTGCAGGAATAATTAAGTTCCGGAGTGTAGGAAGTTATTGTTGCCAAAAACACGAAGAATCATAGCTTCTATCAGCTTTGTATCTTTTTCAGATAAGATAGTATTTTTCATAAGTAGTATTAAATCATATATGATTGATTTATGCAAACACTAAATACTAATTTTTTCAAACAGGTTCGAACTTCGTCCCACATTCCCCGTTTCCGTAGGTTATTGGGATAGTCTTTTTGTATTATCTTGTGAATAAATGCAAAAATATTGATTAATTATACATTTCATAACTTATACTTGAAATCCGTATAAAAATGCTATATACTCTCTCTATGATTGAGCGAGATATCACTAATGAGCTTCTTTTTTTGTCAACACAATATCCGGTGGTCACAATAGTAGGACCTCGTCAAGCCGGGAAAACAACTTTATCGCAACAAGTTTTCTCAGAATTCCATTATGCGAATCTCGAGCTTCCTGAATGGCGGTCTTTAGCTGAAGAAGACCCGCAAGCCTTCTTCAGAACGTTTCCATCGCCTTTGATTATCGATGAAATTCAAAGAGTACCCTCTCTTCTTTCCTATATTCAAGTACAGGTGGATAGGAATCAAAAGATAGGTCAGTATATCTTAACAGGAAGCCATCAATTCGAGCTTCAACAAGCGATATCACAATCCTTAGCGGGTCGAAGTGCGTTACTCACCCTATTGCCTTTAAGCATAAAGGAGCTATCTAGCATAGGATTCCAATACTCAAGAGATGAATATCTATTTCAGGGCTTTTTCCCTCGAATATATAAAGATAAGCAAGAGCCAAATCGTGCATACCGAAATTATTACCAAACCTATATCGAGCGTGACCTTCGGCAAATGAGTAATATTCGCAATTTAAATTTGTTTGATAAATTCATCCGTCTTTTAGCGGGAAGAACTGGGCAAGTAATGAATCTTCACTCTTTGTCTTCCGATGTAGGAGTATCCAGCACAACATTGCACGAATGGCTATCGTTACTGGAGGCTTCTTTTATCATATATCGTTTGCAACCATATTATAAAAACTTCGGAAAGAGAACAATCAAATCACCGAAAATCTATTTTACTGATGTGGGTTTGCTTTGTTATTTATTAGGGATTTCTGAAATTCACCAGGTAGGAAGAGATCCTTTGATTGGCAGTATTTTCGAAAACATGGTTGTGATGGAAGCCATAAAAACCTTACTGAATAAAGGAAAAGAACCAAAGCTATTTTTTTATAGGGATAACAATCAGCTAGAAGTCGATCTGTTATATCAAAATGGACATGAATTGGTGCCAATTGAGATAAAATCAGCGATGACATTTCATCCTTCTTTCCGTCAAAAACTGGATCGAATATGTCGTATCATGGATTCATCACAAGCCTTTGTTATTTATGCCGGAGAGTCTGAAATACAGCTAGAAAACGTGAAAATTATGAATTATACAAACACGAATCAGATTTTTGGCTGAAATACAATATACCCCTACCAAAAAATTGATACGAAACTCTAAATATCAATTAGTTTAAGCCTTTTCATCAAGCCAGTACTATTTCTTCTTCTTTCCTGATATAAGGAATTCCTCCGGATTGGAGGGATCTCTCCAAAACCATATGGATCTAATAACCGTATAATCCCCGAGTTAATTAATACTGATATCAAGGATTTGACTGTATTTGGTGCCTACGTAGCATCTCTTATCAAGCTGGATAAATTTAATAAATTGCTGATATTATGCAATAAGATTGCAAATTTACACAATACACAATTCTATTCTCCCATTTGCTCAGATAAAACTATCCTTTAGGGGTTGCTGGATTACAGTTCATCTTTACTTATCCCTGCTTGTTTGATAATTTCGTATAATGTACCGGTGGGTATATCTTTACAATGCATGGGAAGAATGACGCGTTGTTTTGTTATAGGGTGCCAATAGATTTGATGACTTCCTTTGCTTCGATCCAGTTGGAATCCTTTTTTTTGAAGAATTTTTATTAGTTCTTTTGGAGTAATGGAGTGGGAATTAGACATGTGATTGGATGCTAACCATATATTCCAAAGTGTTATCTTCGTTTGGTATGGATTCGTTATGGGCTTCAAGACTTTCAATATACAGTTCAATTGCTTCTTTTATCAAGGATCTTGCCTGTTCAAGGGTTTCTCCATAAGTGATGCATCCTGGGAGTGAAGGTACTATAGCTGTGTATCCTGCATCATTTTCTTTTTTGAGTATTACCCGATAATTTAATATCTTCATTATTTTATTACCCCACTATTTGCTTTAATATAGATTTTACCATAAGAATTGACACAATAAATACATCGAAAAGCAAACTAAATCTTAAAATGTCCTACTCATAGGACAAAAATGGTATGGTTCTGTCCTATTAATAGGACACCTAAGAAAGAATGATTTTGATCCAACTGAAAAACAAATCAGAAATTTCGATTTTATCCCTTTTTCCAGAAATCAAAAAATGATACTACTTTTATTTCTTTTGGAATATCGAAGGCTTGGTTCAATCCTGCAGTGATTAGAACTAAATTCTTGCATTGCAGTTTCTTGCCAGCAAATAACAAGGATCGGACCTCCCTGGTTTTCGTGATTTCGCTTTCTATATCATAACTGGTTTGATATAAACCAGTTATAGATCCTCCATTGATCGTGATAAAATCTACTTCATAATCGTTATCGTCTTTATAATAATACACAATATCATTTTCTGATGAGATTTTTTGGTAAATCACATTTTCAAATAATCTTCCGGAATTCTTTGAAAAACCTGTTGATAACGCAGTCATAAAACCTGTATCCACGAAAAATGATTTTCTGGGATACTGGATTTGATTGGCGATTACAGGGGTAAAGATGGATAATTCCTGTAAAAAATAGGAGGACCGCGCATAGGATAAATAGTTATCAATCGTTGTTTTGCCTACCGGTATCCCCATGCTTTTTATGATGTTCTGCAGTTTGGAAATTGTGAAATACGGTGAATTGATAAGAAGTTTCAGCATAGTTCGTAAAGCGATATGATTCTCGACATTATTGTGCTCAATCATATCTCTCTGCACGACAGTCTGAAAATAAGATTGCAGCAATTCCAGTTTTTTCTCTGCTGGCAATAAAACAACATCCGGCAAACCCCCGTATCTGAGGTAATCGTCCAATAAATACTGAAATCTAGCGGTTTCTTCTTTGGAAAAAGGGGCTTTCTGAAAATCAATCTCTTCGTGGATAAATGTTAAATATTCATGAAAGGATAAGGTCTTTACTTTAATTTCCCAAAATCTTCCTCTTAACTCTGTTGGGATCTCATGACTACTCATTTTTGAAGTAGAACCTGATATATAAATCTGGATATCTTCATTATCAAGAATACGTCTAACCCATTTAGACCAATTGGAAACATTTTGTATTTCATCCAAAAAAAGATACTTTGGTTTTTTTCCAAACAAAGCTTGAATCTCTGGTATCAAATCCGTCAATAAAGTTACTGAAGGATTGATGATTCTTTCGTCCTCAAAATTAATATAAACTATTTCTTCCCTGGAATTGGTTTTTAAGAGTCTTTTTATTAAATCATACATCAAATAAGTTTTGCCTACGCGCCTAAAGCCGGTAATGACG
>JAQVYZ010000069.1 GCA_028708485.1 Caldisericia bacterium
ACTGGCAGACCAATCCAGGGTAATTCGTGTTCCGGTACACATGGTCGAATCGATCAATAAGATCCAACGTGCGGAAAGACAGCTTTATCAGATTCTTGGCAGGGAACCTTCCCACGATGAAATATCCAAACGCTTGGAAATGCCGGTCAAAAAAGTTCGGGAATACTTGAAAGTTTCCCAGGAACCTATCTCTCTGGAAACGCCATTAGGTTCTGATAAAGATAACCGTCTGGGTGATTTTGTGGAAGATAAACGGGTGTCCTCCCCTGAGGAAAAAGTGATAGATGAACATTTTAATTTACAACTGTATGAGGTTTTAAATCAACTCACTTCCCGTGAGAGAGAGATCCTGATATTGCGTTTTGGTTTGTTTAATATCCGACCGCACACCCTTGAAGATGTCGGAAAAATCTATAACGTAACCCGAGAGAGAATCCGACAGATTGAGGCGAAAGCGATTAAAAAATTGCAACTGGATATGAAAGCGAAAATGGAAGAGAGCTAGGAGACTAAAATCGTCCGGCGCTTCCTTCCCTGAGCAGTAATAAAACTTTTGCCGCTGTTGCCTTGATATCTTCTGAATCGTTACGTTCCCAGTTTTGCATAATGATACAAGCTCTGTCCAGAAGGTTTGGATCTTGTCGTTTTGCCAGGTCTTTAAAGGTGGTGAGCACTGTCAGAACAGCATTGCGCGATGTGTCCTTCGCTAGCCATTCTCTCATTTTCGCTTCCACCACGTAAGGTTCTTTAATGAACCGTTCTTTCAGTTTGTTGGAAGCCTGGTTGCGAACAAACGGATCGGAATCGGTGATAAACTGACCTATAAAATCAATCATCAAGTTATTCTCATCTTCAAATTCTGTATCCAAAGACATGATCGCTACTTTTTTAGAAGACAGATTCCCGTGGAGGTCCCATAGCTGGTTCATGTGGGCGAGGAGAGACTCCTCTTTTCCGGACCAAGCTCCTTTGAGAGCCTGTGCTGTGATCTCGATCAAGTCTTTTTGAACGGTGATAATTTTTTCCAGTTTCGCGAAAGCATACGAAGGATGAAGCAGGGAAATCTGGATTAATATTGTCACCGCAATGTATTTTTGATTTTTGATGAAAGACCGGATAAAGATGTCAATGAGCTTGTCTTCTTCATCCGGATACTTTTCATACAGCATCGTAAATGCTTCGATAGCGAGAATTTGATCCTGCAAGTGCGGTTCGTTCAGACATTTGGCGATATTGGGAAAAGCTCTTTTCTTGGCAAATATGGCCAAATCCAAGGACATGAGTTTTTGGAACTCGTTTAATTTCTTCTGGTTCGATTCATTGTTTTTGTTTATTTTATCGTTTGTCATAACATACTATGTTATACGTTTTTTCCTGAATTTATCAACCGGCTTGGTGGATCATTAACGGTTTCAGCTTTTTTCTTCTTGTATTCTATCAGGCTGAGTGTAGATATTAAACCTTTCTCCTCTGGCAAAACCAATCAGGGTCAAATTAATCCGATTCGCTATCTGGATAGCTGCATCAGTAGCGGCGGACTTTGAGATTAACAGGGGAATAGGTAGGGGGATAATCTTTTGTACCATATCGGAAGAGATTCTTCCGCTTGTCATGATAAAGGATTTTTCAAACGGAATCCCATGTTGTAAACCAAATCCTATGGCTTTATCAAGAGCATTATGGCGACCGATGTCCTCTTCTAATATCCAGTCACGGTTCGGGGAGACTAAAGCGACACTATGCACCCCGCCTGTTGATTGAAACAGGGTGGAAGCTTTTTGAAACTGTTTCATGCTCCCGATCACTACGGAGGGAGAGATATGAAAATCCTCTTTCATTCTTGGAAAAGGGACTAAAGGTGTGGATGACTGCATTTTGTGCCCACAACCGGAACTTAGAAAAGAATCGCGGTTCTTATTCTGAAACCTGTTTTTTGGTATATACACCAGCGCTTGTGCATCGGGTTCCCTGACCTCCAGGCTTAACAAATCATCCATGGAGCCGATCCACCCTTCACAGAATAAATAGCCGATGGTCAGGTATTCGATATGCATCCACGAGCAAATAAAGGAGGTAACGATGGTATCATTAATCAACAGGGTGAGCAGGGTTTCGCTGATAATGTCATCCGGTACAACCGAGAACGTTCCCCGGTTATACTGCACTATTTCGATCTGGTTGGTTTGTGACAAGTCTATTCCTTAATCGGTAGAATGAATGGTGGGCGATAGTGGAATCGAACCACTGACCTCTTCGGTGTCAACGAAGCGTTCTACCTCTGAACTAACCGCCCACGATAAATCAAATAAGTATGGTATCAAAAAAAGCAGAAACTTTCAATCATTTTCTTGAAATCACACCCGAGTAAAGTATTTCCTATAGAAAAATGTACGAAATAATGCTATGATTATACTGCTTTTTGTATTGAACTAGATTGGGAGGTATTACATGAAGAATAAAGTTTTTCTATGGATTGGGGTTTTCTTTCTTGTCAGCCTGTTCTTAGCCTATCCTGTTTTGGCTGAGCCCACAGGAACAACCGTGGACACACCGAATGCCCCTGTGCAAATCGCCACTCCTCCGGCGTCTTGGACAAACATTTCTTCCACTCTTCCTCAAGATCTGAGTCAGGTCACTCCTCCAGCTACCACCACCATACCAGTCAACCCAAATACCATACCTCAGCCCATTACCCCTGCTCCCCAGGTGACGATACCCGGTAATACCGTGACAACTCCCTCCGGGATAGATCCCACTACTCCGCCTAACACGGGCTTACCCGCGACTAATGCTTCACCTGCAGAGGCTGTTTTGAATAATTATTCCCCGTATTGGTATTTATCTTCCTGGTTTATCTCTTTGATAGTTCTGATACTGATCATCATTCTTTTAGTTGCCTACTCTCTGTTTGAAGGTAAGATCCCAAAAGAAGAAAAAGAACCGGAAACCGTTACAAATGGAAAAAAGAAAAAAGCGAAAAAATGAAGAAGAATTCAACCTGGTTCCTGGTTATTCTTTTTCTATTCACTCTGAACAGTTGTAAACCAGCCATTCCCGTACAGGATTGGATTCCTTTGCAGACAGAGCTTCTGCGCAACGGGTCTGTTGCGATGTATTCAATCAAAAATAAGCTGGGTGAGGTGGAAGTCTATTACACAAACCACATTTTGCGCGAAGCTGACAATTGTTTGATCGTGCAGGAATATACCGGAAAGACGGAAGAATATACTAAGCGGTTACGCTTGGATGGCGCCTCCCTGAACTTGATCTCGTATGATATAATCCAAAACAATAAAGAAGCAGACCTGTCCAGTACGACAGTGAACTCATTGCAATTTACCATGTTATCCGGCAAGAAAACCCGCCAGACGTACCTGATTTCTGATTTTCTGGATGAGAAACCGAAATATACACGGTTGTTCATCGGGGAATTTTTTATTGAGAATGATTTTCTCTTGACGCTTTTAACTGCGTTCCCATTTGAAACAACCAAGCAGGGAACTTATAAAGTGGTCAGGTCCATGAGCGTGATGGATGATAAAAATGAAAAAACCAACTGGGAAACCAAAGCATTTTATATCGCCGGTAATGAGGAAATACTCTATAAAAGAAAATCTATTCCTACTTATAGGGTGAGTTTTCCGGCAGAGAAAGCCATCGCCTGGTTTAGTCAGGAAACTCCACACATGCTAATCAGAGCAGAGTTTCCTACGAATACAATCGAGTTAATCGATTGGAATGAATTATAAGTTAAAACTTATTTAGCAGGAGCTGCTGGTGTAGCCGGTGCTTCTTTAGTTGTTTCCGCTACTGTTTCAGTCTTTTCCGGCGCTATCTCAATATGAGGTTCCTGGATGCTTACAATCGGTAATTCCATATTCACAGAACTTGTCACGTCTGAAGAGAGAGAAAGATCCCTCAGGCTTAAGTGTTGACCGATTTCGAGCGATTGAATATCTAAGTTGACAAAAGCGGGTAAATTCTCCGGTTTACCGGTGAGGGTGAGTTCATGAATATGATGAACCAGAATACCGCTATTTTTGACGCCAACCGATTGACCTTGCAGATGAATCGGGATGGTGATCGTAATGGGTTTCTGTAGATCTATCGCGAAAAAGTCAACATGGGTAGGCTCTAAGGACAGAATATTTTTCTGTACCTCCTGGATGAGAGTGGGGTAGCTCTGTCCATTTTCCAACTGACAATTCACGATAATATTTCTTGTATTGGTTTTTACCAATTTTACAAAATCTCGTTTATTAATAGCGCAGGAAATGCTCTCTTTTATTTGGTGTCCGTAGATAACAGCAGGAATTAAATAAGGATCCTGAGGATTTCTGTTTTTTATATCAAATTCAAATATCTTCATTTACACGACTCCTTTTTACTCTATCATCAAAGTTAAAATTTTATTAGTTGTTGGTCTCATTGTCAAATACAAACAAAGAAACGCCGTTTACATCTGCTTCTTCAAATACTTCGGATACGGAGGTGTTGTTATGTATTCTGTTGATAACTTCTCCTATCAATGGCGCGACGGTCACTATTTTTATTTTAGGGCAGGCTACCAGTTTCAGGGGATCGATCTGAATACTATCCGTCACCAGCACTTTGTCAATAGCCGAATGATTCAATTTATCAATCGCGGAACCAACCAGCATCCCGTGGGTGGCACAAGCGTAAATTTCTTTGGATCCTTGATTTTTAATTTCGAGGGAGGCTAATTGAAGTGTACTAGCGGTAGAAATGATGTCATCAATGATGATGGCTATTTTATCTTTTACATCTCCGATTAATTTGATATTGTCTACCTTATCCTTACCCATTCTGCTTTTTGAACAAATCGCCAGGTGAGAACCGGGTAAAAGGTTGCTCAGATTCTTCGCGCGGTTGACACCTCCAACGTCCGGTGAGACGATGACGAGGTCTTCGGCAGGAATCTGTTTAAAGGCTTGTGCGAATAAAAGAACAGCTGTCAGGTTATCGGAAGGTATATCAAAAAATCCCTGAATTTGACCGGCATGCAAATCTATGCTAATTACTCTATTGGCCCCGGCTGTTTCAATCAGGTTGGCGATTAATCTGGCTGTGATAGGCTCTCTTCCCTGTGTTTTCCGATCCTGCCTGGCATAACCAAAATAGGGGATGATCACAGTAATTTTTTCTGCAGAAGCTCGTTTTAAGGAGTCAATCATAATCAGTAGCTCAAAGAGATTATCGGAGGGAGGGTTGGTCGATTGCATGACATAAATTTCCTGCCCCCTGACGCTCACCTCAGATTTCAGATGGATTTCACCATCCTGAAAGTGTTCAAAAGTCATACCGGCGATCGGCACTCCCAAGTATTTACTGACTTTTTGTGCCAGGTTCATATTCGAATTGCCAGAAAAAAATAACAGAGCCGGGGGTGAATTTCTCATTTTTTGGAGTTATCCTTCTCTCTGAGTGGAGACTTTTGAAGGCTCCATTCTGGTTTGTTGATCTGCCTGGCTCTCCCCAGAGCAAGAGCGTAAGCGGGAACATCTTCTGTTAGTGTGGATCCGGCAGCTACATAGGCGTGATCATGGATCGTCAGAGGAGCCACCATTATCGTGTCGGATCCGATGAATACATCGTCTTCAATGCGGGTGATGTGCTTTTCCTTGCCGTCATAATTGCAGGTAATCGTACCTGCTCCAATATTCACCCTATTTCCGATCGAGGCATCTCCCAGGTAAGAGAGGTGCATCGCTTTGCTTTTGGATTTGATTTTCGTCATTTTCAGTTCCACAAAAGTGCCGATATGAACGTCTTCTTCTAATTCTGTACCCCCTCGAAGAGAGGAAAAAGGTCCCACCATCGCTGAATCCTGGATTTTGATTGGTTTGTTTCCTCTCATACAGACGAAGGGACCGATCTGGCATCTCTCTCCGATTGAAATCTGTCCTTCCAGATAAGTGAACGGTTTGATCATGGTATCTTTACCGATATGGACGGTAGATTCGATATAAGTACTTTCCGGATCAAGAATAACCACGCCTTGTTCACTCATCAGCTGTTCCTGGTACCGGCGGTTCGCAATCTGTAATGCTCTGGCAAAA
>JAQVYZ010000070.1 GCA_028708485.1 Caldisericia bacterium
TCTTATTATAGTGCTATTGTTAGAAGGGTGCAGTTTATCGGCACTTCCGAAAAACGAAAAAGTATCAGCTCAAATACCGGTTGCTTCGACTTCACCTTCCGCCTTGGTTTGTATCAACGGGAAAGCCGTTGTGCTGGAGATGAATGGGACGTTGACCGATATCACCTCCATGCATATTATTAACAAAACTTCTTGTATTTATCAAAATAGTACGAAAAGGTATTTTATCCTGCAGAATGTCGATTTAAAGCATAGTTTATGGGTATACGACAAAGGAGTGCAAACTCTTGCTTGCTTAGTGCCTGAAATACAACAAATAGATTTTCGAGCCTCTATCGATTTCTTGATTGTCACTAACGACGAACAATATCTGCTTTACAAAGAAACCATTTATACCATCAAGAATGCATTATCAGCCAAATCAAAGGTACGGTTTAAACTTTATTCCATCAAAGATCAACAACCTATTAAAATCCCTTCCATAAAGGATCAGACTATTTTAGAAATCAAGCCTTTGCCAGAACCAGGTCAATTCCTTTTTATCACTAATAAAAAAGGTGGAAAAGGGATATATCAGTGGAATGTCATTGAAAAAAACCATAAGTTAGTTGCCCAAGTGGTAGATAACTATTACTCCATATCCCGAGATGGAAAATGGTTAGTAGCTTTGGAGAATAATAATTTGGTTCGATACTCTCTTGTGACAGATCAAAAGGAAATTATCCTGGAGGATATGACAAACTCTGATTTTGCGTATGTAGGCAATGAGTCTACCCTTTTAGTCTGTCGATACACCAATCCACCGGAAACCGTAGTCAACACCATGACACCCGATAAACAATGGAAAACTTTGATGCCGGATGAGGGAAGCTATAGCGGATCCTTTACAGAGATCAACCCTTCTGCCGTGTATTTGAAAACTTATAACGAAGAATCAGGAGAGAATAAAATCATTTTATGGTATCCTGACCGAAACGTCTATGACATCGTGTTCGAAACCAAAACAGTTGGGTTGAGCGATACCTGCACTGTATCTGAAAATGGGAACGTTCTCATCATCAAAGGGTATCAAGAAGATGAAAAGGTGTGTTTATTGTTTGTGAATGTAGAAAAGAAAACTTGTCAAATCTCACCGGAAATCTTTTATTTTAATCCTGATGAAGCCTCCAATGACAACTCCATCTGGCTTTATCATGAATTTAATGTAGATTACAGTGATTCCAAGTGGACTCAAGATCTTGAATCGGCCAAAAACAATTACTTTCTCTACAATTTGAATGAAAATAAACGATATCCTTTGATAAGCAATACCAAAGACCATATTTTTAAGGCTTATGCCGATAACAATGGTGATTATGTGTATATATATTTAGATGAAAAGGATAAAATTTTTAACGTTAGAACCGGACAGGAATTCAATATTCCGGGATCAGATGATACGGATCATCTCTTTACGTTTATTACCTGGTTAGATTGATTTTTAATAAGGTTTAGCCTTTCGGTGAGTGTTTTGATACTATCTTCATTAAAATTTTGGTATTGATTGAGGAACAATCAGGATATTAAATTCCTAATTGAGTAATCCGGTTAAAAAGATAGTTTTCTGTTTCAATATTACTTTCATTCCCCAGTACACAGTAGCAGGTTGCGTTCATACATGCTTTGACAACAGAAGCAAAATTATGGATTTCCTTACTGGTGGTTTGAAATATCTGTTCCCGTTCTTGATCCAGAAATTCCTTGGTTACTCCCGACAAAGTATAGCTAATGGCTCTTTCTCCCTTCTGGAAAGGTGTCAAAGGAAAATCAAGGGTACTTATCGATCCAATAATGTAGGAGTTAATCACTCGTTGACTGCCTTGATAGTTTTCAAGGTAAGCAGATGCTTCCTTGTATACTTCAAAGGTTTCTTTCAGATGTGGATCTCTATAAGATAAAAAGAACAGATTTCCATTTCGATCAATTTCTGAACTACCCCCATAGGCTCCTCCTTGAACGCGGATTTTGTTCCACAAATAATCATTCGAAAGTAAATTTTCAATAACCTTATAACTACCATGATAAGGTATGCCCTTATGTCTAAAGTTATTTCCTTGGACGACAAATTGTACTTGAGCCCCGGATTGAATACCTTCCTGAACAGGCGCCAGTGGAATCTGCCAATTTTCTTTTGCAGTATGAGTAGCTTGCCAAGGTTGATTGAGTGTCTGGATTTTCTTATTCAAGGATGGTATCTGTATCGGTTCAGCCGTTATCGAAACAACTCTATCCACTTGGCTTAATAGTAGTACCCGTACTTTTTCCAATTCTTGAGTCAGTTGATCAAAATCTCTATCAAAACGACTTAACCAGTCTTTTGCCCACTGATAATAACTGATACCCTCTAATTGTTCTTGGATATAGCCAGCAGGGGAGAAATTTTGAGCTACTCTTTTTTTTGTAAAATAGTCCCCCCAATCAAAAATATTCATCTCAAACCGGGAACAAAATTGCTGTAAAAGTTCTCGAATGCGTTTTGGTTGATTCCAGATTGTACTGGATATAATTTCATCCACTAAAGACAATGCAGAATCAGTATTCCTGAAAAAGAATTTCGTTTGCATAGTAAAATAGGGCGTAAAGAGCATATCATCTTCTACTTGAGTAATAACGTCTGTTTTGAATTTCATACCCCCCGTAACCCTATCAATTTCCTGGCTTAGCCTATCGTAAGTATGTTTTTTTGTATCGATTTCCCCCAATAAATTTTTCATTAGGGACATATAAGGGAGTTGATACAATTTTAATCCACTGGCTGGAAATAAAATCTTAAGATAGGCAATATCATTTGTTTCAATGGGATGTGTCAGGTAAAGCACATGTTGATTCTTTTCCTTGGACTCGGGATACCACATGGCATCCTGTCTGATATCCTGAAGGGATAACTGGGGTATTTTTTTCTTTATCTCATCGGTATCTTCCTCAGCTTGGTATTTCTTTAGATCGATGGATTCCTGGATCAGCTTATGCAAGTCCTGGCCAGATAAATTATTCTTTAGGGTTTCCATCTCCTTAGTTAGTTGGGAAGTTTTTTTTCGAGACAGGGCGGGATCAGGTTTACCAATCAATAGTGCGCTATGGGAATTCTGTAAAAGATGATTTTGAATGAGTCTTTCCAGTACGGGAGCTTTGATTGCTTTCCTTAAAGAATCCAAGGCGGGTTGATAGGCAAGGTGAAGTGTAGGTTTCAAATTATAAAAACAGCTGTTCATTACCATTAGTTCGGCATAAGCTACTCCCCTTGGATAATTATTGAAATCAGCTTCCCTCAATTGAAACTCATAGTAATTCAGGGAAGATTCTACCAACTTTTTATCGATTCCTTCTTTCGCGAAATGAGTCAATGTTTCTTCAATTACATTGGTAAACTTATCCTTATCCTGAAGAGAAGCATGCTTGGATACAATAGAAAAAACTGGTTGACGCAAAGATTTATTGATACTGCCATAGATATCTTTTCCAAGACCTGCATCAAGTAAAGCTTTTTTTAAGGGAGCAGCGGAACTTCTCAATAGAATGTAAGCAAGTACACCCCAAGCGATATGTGTTTCTGGATCCACTATCGGAGGTAGCGCAAAATTCAGGGAAAAATAGGTTTTTTCGCTCAAATTTTCCCGTTCTTGGGTTGGATAAAAGAATTCTACTGTTTTTCTCTCGCTAAAAAGTGGCTCTAGTGGTAAAGATGAATCTACACACTGAAAGGAATAATATTTCAAGTATTTCTCCTGCAAAAATGTTAGCTGCTCTTCCATATTCCCGTCCCCATACAGCATGATAAAACCATTGGATGGGTGATAATACCGATCATGAAAAGTAATAAAATTTTTATAGGTTAAAGCGGGGATGTAATCTGGATCTCCACCACTATCATAACGATAAGGAGTATGGGGATACAAAGAAGGCAATACTTGAGAGTCCAGGATTTCTTCCGGAGAGGAATAAGCCCCTTTCATTTCATTATAGACAATACCTTGAATGGTGATGGGATCTTCTTTTCTTAGAATTTCATAATGCCAGCCTTCCTGTTCGAAGATCTTTTTTTCTTGTTTCACCAAAGGATGCAATACGGCATCCATATACACATCCATCAGATTCTGAAAATCTTGACTATTTTGACTAGCTACTGGATATATAGTATTATCAGGAGAAGTCATTGCATTAACAAAGGTGGTCATCGATCCTCTAATTAATTCCATGATTAGATCTTTTAGAGGAAATTTAGCTGAACCACACAATACCGAATGTTCTAAAATATGCGGAGCACCCGTTGAATCTCCTGGAGGTGTCCTGAATCCAATTAGAAAAACTTTGTTGTCATCTTTATTCGAAAGATAAAGGAGTTTCAGTTTCGTTTCAATATGGCTCCATGTATAAGCAATTGAGCTAATTTCATGAATTTCCTCGACATCTAACAATTCAAATCCAGCGTGTTTATTTCCAATTTTACGTATCATTCGGAACTCCTTCATCTACTTTTTTTTAGTCAAAAAAAGTAATTCAAAATCATTGACATCAATCCTCTTTTTACTAAAACATAATATGTCGGGGGAGAAAAGCTGAAACGCTCCGAACCCGACATTTTTTATTCGATTGTGATCGCTTCACCATCATTTATCCGGGTTATATGGAGTTTGAAAGCTTTCTCAACAGCCTGAATTCGTTCTTCAAAATGGTCATAACGGCTCATGTGTTTTGAGTAATGTGGACATACATTAATAGTGGTTAATCCCACCCCTCTAAAATCAGTCAATCCAATATCCTTGTTCCATAAAGGCTCGAATTCATTGATTAACACGATTGTATCTCCCAGCACCATGCTGCCGGCACTTGAGCCTGATATCACTTTTCCTTTAGATAAAAACTCACGAAGGATAACGTCTGTATGTGTTTTTCTTATCTGGTTTAGCAAATAAAAAGGATTGCCTCCAATAAAGAACAAAATGTCGTAATTTGCTAATAAATCGGGTGAAGAAAATTCTATATCAAAAAACTCGGATACAAAACCGATGTTGTCAAATTCTGTTTTTATGTGTACTGCAGTCCAATTTTTTTCTCGATACTCTGGGTCAGCAGTCACAATGATAGCAGCTTTTTTAAATCCAATACTCAATAAGTCTGTATATTTTGCTATAATTGCTTTGCTACTTAGCCCATTCGATGTCAGAATGATGGACATTCATGTTCCTTTCTTGTTTTTTCACTCCTTTGAGCGATTATAACTGATCGGTGATTTTCTTTCCCGATTCTCTCTGTCGAAATCTTTATCTCCATGCAATATTGATAAAACAGTGAATGCAATACACACAACACAAAAAACACAAATAAAAGCTATTCTGATTTTTATTGATGGAATCCAAGTTCTAATAAGACAAAAAATCTGACTTCCATGAAGAATGATATGTACAATCAGCAATATACCAAATAATTGACCTAGAACATGATGAACATCTCCTCTAGCAAAAAGCACAGGAAACAAAATACAAATTAGTATTAAATCTATCAATAAGTTCACTTTCGATTTCTGCTTCATACCTTTCTCCTTATTATTGCATTACTCTATGGTATGATAAATTATAAATAAGTGGTAAAGTTTTTGAACCTAAAAAAATATATTGGGACAGTCCCAATATATTTTTTAATTTATTTTTTCTCACGCTAAAATGTAAATTGACTTTCTTTTTAACCACGCTAAAATGAAACTAAAAATAAAACTCAGAGGCAAAAAATGTTTGAAAGATGGATCAAGATTGATCCAAATAAAAGTGCATTAATCATAGGACCTAGGAGAAGCGGAAAAACGACCTATCTGAAAGATGCTTTTCCGGATTATGCTTATACTACTTTAGATGATTTTGATGCGTTTGATTGGGCAGAAAGAGATCCCAAAGGATTTATAACCAGCTTAGGTAAACACTGCATTATTGATGAAATTCAAAGAGTACCAAAATTAACTATTGCGGTAAAATATGCTATTGATAATGAGAATGCACATATTATCATGACCGGCTCAAGTTCTATCGGTTT
>JAQVYZ010000071.1 GCA_028708485.1 Caldisericia bacterium
GAGAATGAAATCAAGGAAGAGGGGTTAATTAAAGAGCTGGAATCAAAGTATCAGGATTACCCGATGTTTTCGGTCTCGACAGAGATTGAGAAAGAGCTAATGGATATGGACCGAAATGCATCCATGGAATTTTTACAAGCTTATCAAATTGAGAAACCTGCTTTAGAGATATTAATTCAACAGATTTACCAACATTTAGGACTCATCACTTTTTTTACGGTTGGTGAAGATGAAGTGAGAGCCTGGACAGTCAAAAAAGGAAGCAATGCCTTTGAATCTGCCGGAAAAATACATACCGATATCCAGAAAGGATTTATCAGAGCAGAGATTGTTCATTATCCGGATTTTACGGCTAACCATTTTTCATTTAAAGAAGCTAAAGATAAAGGTGTTTTTTATCTGGAAGGAAAAGAGTACTTATTGCAGGATGGTGACATTATGCATGTGCGGTTTAATATCTAATGGCTTCTTATTTCTTGTATAATATCGCCAATCTCGTTGTTGCACAGTCAGATAATAACAAACCTCTTCGTGGAAAACGACAGGGGGAGATCGAGGTCATTCCTGATGCCTATATCCTGATCAAAGGAGGGCTGATTGAAGCCTTTGGCAGGAAAGAGACGTTGGTCACTCCTTCCCGGGAATATACACCGATGGATATGCAGCAAAGCCTGGTGATGCCGGCTTTTGTCGATCCCCATACACACCTTGTATTTGCCGGTTCCCGGGAGAAAGAATTCGCAATGAGACTCCATGGTGATTCTTATCTGGAGATTTTATCCAAAGGATATGGCATTCATCAGACAGTTCAGCAGACTGAATCGGCTTCATTTGATGAATTATTGCATCTTGCACAAAACCGCCTGATTGATTTAGAACGATACGGAACAGTTGGCATTGAAATAAAGAGCGGATATGGATTGAAGCCTGCGGTAGAATTAAAGCAGCTCCGTGTAATACGTGAATTGAAGAAAAGAACTAATCATCCGATCGCAACCACTTTTTTGGCAGCACATGCTCTCCCTATGGAATTTAAAAACAAGCGGGAAGATTATATTCAACAGGTTCTCGAAGAGACGATTCCGGAAGTAGCAAGGGAAGGATTGGCCGATTTTATTGATGTATTTTGTGAGAAAAATGTCTTTTCCATTGATGAATGCGAGAGAATTCTTCTAAAAGGGGCATCTCTTGGTTTGAGACCAAAACTACATTCGGACGAATTCTTTTCCATTGGGGGAATACCGTTGGCTACCAGAGTGGAAGCAGTATCTGTTGATCACATGATTACTGCAACCGACGAAGATTTACAGCTGCTTCAAGGAAGCGATACGGTCGCAGTCGTTCTGCCAGGTACATCTTTTAATATACCTCATGCCAGACTGGATTATGCTAGAAAAATCATAGAAGCTGATATTCCTCTGGCAATCGGTACAGATTTTAATCCAGGCACTTGTATGTGTTACTCTCAGCAAATAATGATGGAACTTTCAATCCTGCTCTATGGTTTAACTATAAAAGAAGCAATCAATGCTGTAACAGTCAATTCCAGTTTTGCTGCGGGATTACAAGAGAGTACCGGAATGATGAAAGAAGGATACAGAGCAGATTTTGTCTCGATGAATATTAGAGATGTAGATGAAATTCCCTATATTTGGGGAATCAATAAGATTCAGCGAATCTTTTTATCTGGTGATAAGGTTGAATTTGAAGCATGATGTTTTACAATACTGGTAAGAATTTAGTTAAGCAGACAGATTTTAATGACGATTCTTGCTGAAATTTTGTTAGGGGGATTCAATGAAAAGAGGGTTTTTTAAGGTTTTTAGTGTTTTTGTTGCTTTGGTAATTAGTTTTGGTTTCTTAACTTTTTATTCAAAGCCGGTTTCCGCCATCAATAATTTTAAGATGGATGTTGTACCAAGAAAAGTAGGCGTCACTGCCACTTACAAGTTTAAATTTTCGATCGAAAAAACAGTAAAAGTGCATGAATGGATAAAACTATGGTGGCCGAAAGAGTGTACATTGCCACCACTACCAGAAGATGAACACAAGAGAAAAGAAGAGCTCAAAAGAATTATTGAATCTATGAGCATCGGTCTTTCTCCCTGTTCTTCCTGTCAGGGTTTACCAATTATCGATTATGAAGAAAATTCTTTAAAATTTAACTCGCATATTGAACTGGATCCTTCTAAAGAAGGGTACAGGGATATTACAGTTACCGTACCTGATATCGTGGGCATCTACAATCCTCCACAGCCTGGAAAGTACCAGTGCAAAGTAGCTACTCAACCTGAACCCACTGCTGTGAAATCCGAACCTTTTGAAATTGTGATCAGTAAGATCGGAGTTCCTGAGGGTACGCCGACTGTTACAGTACTTCCGTCCACATATAAATCCGTGGCTAACTATAAAATTGGTTATAATGTCGGCTTAGGTGGTTTCCTAAAAGAAGTTGTCGGATTATTAATGATCCGTTTCCCGGAAGGCACTGTCATGACAAAAACGGACATCCCTACCAATGCAATTATCGTGAATGGCAAACCTTTAGTGGCAAAACCATCTGTTTCAAAAAGAGAAAAAGCCGGATACCAATTAACCTTTAACACGCCGTTAATGATTGCAGACAGTGGAAGAGTAGATATCGAAATTACCGACCGAGCTGGTGTAGTCAATCCTGCTAAGCCGGGCGCCTATATGTTGGAAGTAGCTACTTCTGCTGATAAAGAATACGTTGCTTCCAATGAATACATAATTGAAAAAGGGGGTGCATTACTTAAAGTAATTCCACCAAAGGTCAATCGGAAAGCAGAGTATTCTTTTGCTTTTATTCTGGAAGAAAACACAACGCTGAATACTGGTGATCGTGTATTCGTGAAATTTCCCGAAGGAACTACTATTCCTAAAACATTAGACAAAGCGAATATCCTGATCAATGATACTCCCGTGTCCAATGTAAGCGTTAAAGAACTTGAAGTGTCTATCTACTCGCCGTTGAGTTTAAAAGCAGGCGATACCGCTGATGTTAAATTCAGCGTGGAAAATGGCATCACGAATACAGCAAAAGCAGGCGATATCAAGCTTGGTTATAAACTTCAGAACGCCAACGAATATTTATATACTACCGCTGTTAATTTAGCTGAATCTAAGCTTGAATTAAAAGAAGTGGTCATCAATCCGAAAAATGCAAACTCCATCGCGTCATATCAATTACCTTTAATCATTGGTGACAATGGCGCTTTGAAAGACAATGATTTTATTGCAATCCAATTTCCTGAAACCACTAAGATTCCGACATCTATTCAGACCAACTCAATAAAAATCAATAATAGTATTCCTTCCAAAGTTTCCTCAGACGACACTATTCTGAAGATTTTCACCTCTCAATCTCTTTCTGCAGGGCAAGAGGTGGATGTAATTATTGAAAAGACTGCCGGCATCAGAAATCCATCAGTTTCTAAAATCGATTATACACTTTCTGTATTTACTAGCCAGGAAGCTGATCAGGTCGTTTCAGAACCTTTCGAAATTACCCCTCCTCTTCCGGAAACTACTGTTCAGATCACCGGAGGAAAGCAGATCAGGGACGATTGGTATGTAGAACCTCCTCTGGTGGGTTTTACCTGTTCTAATCCTGAAGCTACAGTATATGTCTATTGGGACAATAAAGTGGATCAAGTCATCAAATATAGCGGTATACCGCAACCATTAGACCTTGGGCAGTTTGAATCCAAACTTTATTACTGGGCAGAAGATTCTTTTGGCGTCGAAGAGACAAAGATGGTGATCGTAAAATTAGATACTGTAGGTCCTGAGATTGTGATTGAAAATCCCACTGAACCGAAAATTCTAACCACCAAGAATGTTTTTGAGATTCAAGGCAGAACAACCCAGATCAAGACAGTTTTGTTCGGTGAGGATGTTCTTCAATACGATAAAATTGTTTTTATCAATGGTACAAAAGTAAATGTCAATGATGCAGACGGTACTTTCTCCATGAATGTAGATTTAAAAGCCGGAGAAAATACCATTACCATACGTGCAGAAGACGTAGCAGGTAATTTTGTCGTTAAAGAGTATATGATCATTTCCGATAGTGTCGCGCCTTCCATTGAAATTACGAAACCAGCGGTTAATTCAGTGGTACTGGACAGAAATACAAAAATTGAAGGAAAAACAGATGACCCAGCCGCTTCTATTACTGTCAATGGAGAAATTGCTTATGTGGAAAGCGATGGCACTTTCAGTTTTGATTTGAGTTTAGAAAAGGTTGGCTTACAGAATATCACTATAGAAGCTGTTGATCCAATCGGAAACATCACCAAGAAAGAAACTACTTTTTGGTTTGGATATACAGTGATCTTGCAAATCGGGAATAAAACCGGAAAGACGAACGGTGTTGAAAAAACAATGAACGTGGCGCCTTTCATTCAGAATTCAAAGACATTGGTGCCCTTCCGATTTATCGGCGAACAACTCAACGCAGAAATCGGTTTTACATCAGATCCTAAGACGAAACTGGTGAAGAATGTCACCTATAAATTAGGAATGACGAATATTCAACTCACGATTAATTCAAAGATTGCGTTAGTGAATGGGAAACAAGTAACGCTGGATGTCCCTGCTCAGATTGTAAAGGGCAGTACCGTTGTGCCTTTGCGCTTTGTAACGGAAGCGTTAGGTTGCAAAGTTGACTGGGAAGGCAAAGCTCAGATCATTACTATTACATATCCTGCTATTGATTAGTTAAGATAATTATTTAGGAGGTGGAGTATGCGTGTTAATTTTAGAAAGTCGAATAACAAGCGTTTCTTAGCTTCTGTACTGGCAATTAGTATGGTTTTCCTCTTTCTTTTCCAGGTTGACACAAAAAAGGTAGAGGCAGATGAGCCTTTTACTCCATCTCCTGCTCCATTAATTATAGAGCAATTTACCGGTGGAACATGTGGGTATTGTCCTATTACTTCAGCTTATTTACAATTAGCGAAACTATCGAAATATAAAAATGAAGAATTCATAATAGCAGCTTTTCATAGAAATGATGCAATGGCAAATTCTGATACACAAGGCAGAGAAGTTTTTTATGGAATCAATGGGATTCCTGTATTGGTTTTCGATGGTGCTAAATCATTAACTGGATATTCACAATCGGGTTATGGCGATATGATCATGAATCATATATCGAATGCGATTTCATCAAGGAAAAAAATTGCCGATATCTATCTACAAGGTTATAAGGATCCCAAACAATTTGACATTAAAGTTCGTGCCAATGAACCTTTTGGTAAACGAAAAATTAACTTGGTTGCTATTATTATGGAAGATTGGGTTAATGTTGAAACACCTAATGCTGAGGCGTTTCATAGAAATGTTGTGCGGAATATGCCATATGGGTCCACAGGCCGAGGAATCATTTTAAAAGAGGGTGAAATCTTTTCTGAAACCAGAAAATTTGCTCTTCAAACGAAAGCATGGGACCAAGTGGCTGTACTCGCTTTTTTACAGGATATGGATTCAAAAGAAATAGTTGGTAGTGGGTATTTCAAATATAATTCAAAAAAACCAGGTATTTATTATTGGGGAAAAGAGCTATCTTATGAAAAAAGCGTACCTGTAACCACATCTAAAAACAAAGTTGAGTTTAATGTTTCCGGTGCATCTGATTTGAAAGAAGTATTTGTAAAAGTTCGTCTGGATAACAGTATTTATAAATTAGACAATGTAGAACTGGTCGGAGCAGAAATTTCAGAAGAAATGCAAAAAATTGCAACGATAGAAGTAAAGCAGAGTATTGGTGAGGTCCGGGTAAAATTCAGTGAACCGGTGAATGGCGACGCCACGATTTTTATTGCTACCCTGCGCTTCAAAAAGAAAGCAGATTATATTCCTTTTCAAATCATGCGTTTCGGTGCGATTAATTCAGAAAACCAGACCGCTCCCTTGGAGTTGATTGATTTAAGGTTGCTGTTAGGGTTTAAAGTATCGGACAATCCTTATGACCTTGACGCTAATCTTTCAATAGATGAGGGTGACGTGGCGGTTTTAATACAG
>JAQVYZ010000072.1 GCA_028708485.1 Caldisericia bacterium
CGATATCTTCTTCCAAGCAAAGGAGTCCTCGAATAAATTCTATGATGCCATCCCGGATGTGGTAGCCGGCTACATGAAAGAGATCAGCCAATTGACCGGACGGGAGTATAAACCTTATGTCTATTATGGTCATCCGGAAGCGGAGAACATTATTATTGCGATGGGTTCTGTTACAGAAACCATTGAAGAGACGATTGATTACCTGAATCAAAAAGGAAAAAAATACGGCTTAATCAAGATTCACCTTTACAGGCCTTTTTCTGAAAAGTACTTCCATCCAGTTGTTCCAAAAACAGTCAAAAAAATTGCAGTGTTAGACAGAAGTAAAGAACCGGGCGCTCTTGGAGAACCTTTATTCCTTGATGTCTGTAAACTTTTCTATAACCGACTCAATGCTCCGATGATTATTGGGGGCAGATACGGACTCGGTTCGAAGGACACCACACCTTCACAGATCAAGGCTGTATTCGATAACCTGGATTCCGCCACGCCAAAACACCCCTTCACCATTGGTATTGTGGATGATGTGACTCACCTCTCTTTGGATGAAAAGGAAAAGATTAATGCAGCTCCAGAAGGCACCATTCGCTGTAAATTCTGGGGGCTAGGATCCGATGGTACAGTAGGCGCCAATAAGAACTCCATAAAGATTATCGGCGATAAAACTGACAAATATGCACAAGGTTATTTTGCTTATGATTCTAAAAAATCAGGCGGAGTTACTGTTTCCCACCTTCGATTTGGCGATAAACCGATCAAGTCAGTGTACCTGATTGATGAAGGTGATTTTGTCGCTTGCCACAACCAGGCTTATGTCAATCAGTACGACCTGTTATGCGGCTTAAGAACAAAAGGCACTTTTTTACTAAATACACAATGGACAGATGCTGAATTAGAGCATAATCTACCCGACTCTATGAAGAAATATATTGCTGCCAACCAAATTGAATTCTACACCATTAATGCCACCGATATCGCAATTGAGATTGGGCTGGGTGGTCGCATCAACATGATTATGCAATCTGCTTTCTTTAAGCTTTCCAAAGTGATTCCGATAGAAAAAGCTGTGGAATATATGAAGGAAGCCGTCGAACACACTTACGGGAAAAAAGGCGAGAAGATCATCGAGATGAATTTTAAAGCCATTAATAAAGGTATCGAACTTCTTCACAAAGTGAATGTTCCCACTTCCTGGAATACATTACAAGACGATATCACCTGCACATCTAAACAGTCCAATAAACCTGAATTTATAGATCAGATCCTGATTCCAATGACAAAACAGAAAGGGGACACCTTGCCGGTCAGCGTTTTTTCAGGTAGAGAGAACGGAGAATTTCCATTAGGGACTTCTGCTTATGAAAAGCGTGGCATTGCAGTCTCTGTTCCGGAATGGCAAAAAGATAAATGCATTCAATGCAATCAATGCTCCTTTATATGTCCTCATGCGTCTATCAGACCTTTCTTAATGACAGTCGATGAGGTAAAGAAAGCACCTGCTACGCTTTCATCACTAAAAGCAATTGGAAAAGGCTTGGAAGACTTGAACTTCAAGATTCAAGTCAGTGTACTCGACTGTACTGGATGTGGTAATTGTGCCGACATCTGTCCCTCCAAAGAGAAAGCTCTCATTATGAAACCTGCAGAAACTCAAACCGTAGAAAAAGAACATTGGAATTATATGATCGCCTTACCGGAAAAGAAAAATATCCTACCACTCAACTCCGTGAAAAACAGCCAGTTCTCCAAACCCTTATTTGAGTTTTCCGGAGCCTGCGCCGGTTGTGGTGAGACTCCTTACACAAAACTGATCACACAGCTATTTGGTGACAGGATGTTGATCGCAAATGCCACGGGTTGTACCTCTATATGGGGAGCTTCCGCTCCCTCCATGCCGTATTGCAAAAATGATTCCGGCAGGGGTCCGGCCTGGGCAAATTCCTTATTTGAGGACAATGCTGAATACGGACTTGGCATGTTATTAGGAACCAACCAGCTGCGCGACAAGATCGAGATGTATTGTCGCCAGTTATTACAGCTTCCCCTCCAGGACGATTTGAAAAACGCCTTGAATCAATGGCTTGAAAATAAGAACAAAGGAGAAAATACATTCCAGATAGCAGAGAACCTGCAACATTTTCTAACTAGGAAAACCGGCAATGCCGAAATCGATAAACTCCTAGAACAGATTGCCATTAATCATAAATTTCTGGTTAAAAAATCAGTGTGGGTATTTGGCGGGGATGGTTGGGCATATGATATCGGTTATGGCGGATTAGATCATGTTCTTGCCACCGGGGAAGACATCAATGTCATGGTATATGATACTGAAGTTTACTCCAACACCGGAGGGCAATCTTCCAAGTCTACCCCTACCGCAGCTGTTGCGAAATTTGCCGCTTCCGGTAAGAGAACCAAGAAAAAAGATCTTGGCATGATGGCGATATCCTATGGATATGTGTATGTAGCACAGGTAGCGATGGGTGCAGATAAAAGTCAGTATCTGAAAGCTCTGTTGGAAGCGGAGGCGTATCCGGGACCTTCTTTAATCATCGCTTATTCACCCTGTATTAATCACGGTTTAAAGAATGGTATGGGTAAAACCCAAGAACAGGAAAAACGAGCTGTAGAATCCGGTTACTGGCATCTTTACCGATATAATCCCCTCCTGAAAGCAGCAGGCAAGAATCCATTCATCCTTGATTCCAAACCTCCCACTGCTTCATTCCAGGATTTCCTGAAAACTGAAGTACGCTATACCTCCCTGATAGCCACCTTCCCTGAACATGCTCAGGCTCTATTTGACAAAGCTGAGCAGGATGCAAAAGACAGATTGGTGTCCTATCAGAAGTTAGCCAACGTTCAATAAAATTCGAATAAAAAAAAGGCGGTTATGACAACCGCCTTTTTTTTATTCACTACTTTCTGACTATTTCTTTTTAGCTTTTTTAACCATTTTCTGTTCCGGTTGAACCGAACATTCACAAGTACTTTTTAAGCAGAAATATTGGTCCATATAGCTTTTCATCATTAATAAGACTGCTACCAAGGCGATGATGACGATCAGAAGGTTTCCCTTGGAGGCAAATTGGGTAATCTCTGCTCCGGCCATTTTCCATTTGTAATTTTTAACAGCGATCGCCAGAACAGCCCACATGAAGACACACACAATCGCTTTAAAATTTTTTACAAAAGTGATAAACCAGGTTAAGATGAAAGCCACCAAAATCAGAATGACTGTCCAGATCTCTGCGCCAATACCTAAAAATGAGCTCTTAAAACCAAAAGAGAACAGTAAGATACAAGTATTTGCGATGACGGCAACGATTATCCATCCATAATAAATCTGGAAAGGATACACGTCCAACCAATTTTCAAGCCAGGTTTTCTCAGGAGAGGTAGTTTTTTGTATTTCATGATTCAGCACGATCAAAGTAACTAGCAATCCTACAATAAAAATCCAGGATAACCAAATCACTTTGTAATGCCAGGCGAAAATCCAGGCTATATTGAACAGACAACTAAGTGCAAACGTATAACTTTGATGAACTGCGGCTTTTGTAAATTTGCTGAGTACCGAAACAGACCAGATAAAGAGTACAAGTAACAATAGATAAATCAAGCTCCAAATCGAGAAAGCATATCCTGCAGGAGTAAAAGAAATTGGAAACTGGTCAGAAATGCTTCCAGGAGTTGTGTGATTGATTTTACCGATTGTAGCAAGTACATTCACCACCAACATCGTTATAAAAGTTGACAAATTCAACCATCTGTTATTCATCTTTGTTTTTTCCTTTCTAATTTATTTGTCATGTAATATACCATTTTTCCCCTTTGCTTTCTCTACTATTTTTGGGACAGGGGACAGTCCCCTGTCCCAAAAATATATTGAAGAAAAAGAGGTTCTTTTAAAGAACTCAAAGAAAGAAATAGCTGCTTTCTTAGCATGCTAAATAAATATAGCTCAAAGATATTTTCTACCCCTGTATTTTTGCGTTTATTTGCACGTTTATTTTTTGAAAGGTAGATATACCGTAAAAACTGGTGATTATCGAAAATAAAGATTCTATTTCCACAAATTATACATAACGGAAATTGGATGAAGATTAATTTGTATTTTTACTGTCCCTGACAATGTAAGACAGTGATTACAAATGTTAAGCGTCAAGTTTCGGTTTAATTAATATCTAAAATTACTTTTTAACTTAAAAAAAAAAGAACAAATCATTTCCTATAAAAATTTTCAACAAAGGAATATAATAATACTGAAAAAGGGCGAAATAGTGACGATCTGACAATGGTTCAGAAGCTAGCTGGTATACCACAAAAGAGTTGTTTCTATGTGTGATTCTGTGTGATTCGTAACAGAAAGGAGGATATATGAACTCAAGATTTCATCTATTGGCCATCATCGGTAGTCTTAGAAAAGAATCCTGGAACCGTGTTTTATATCAGAATATGATGAACCGGATACCGGCTTCACTACATTGCGAGGAAGCACCGATCGTTTCAATCCCCTTGTATGACGGCGATTTGGAAGAAGCAGCTTTCCCGGAGTCTGTCACTCAGCTGAAAGATAAGATCCGGAAAGCAGACGGCATTCTGTTTGTGACCCCGGAATACAATTATTCAATCCCCGGTGTTCTCAAAAATACGTTGGACTGGACGTCAAGACCTCCCACAGAAATTCCTTATATCAACAAGCCAGGAGCCATAGTGGGAGCCTCTATCAGTTATTTCGGTACGGTCCGTTCACAGCTTCATTTACGCCAGGTTTTACATGCGCTTGGGATGATTATCATGAATACACCGGAAATTATGATTCCTAAATCTGAAACTTTCTTTGTAGAAAGAAAAATAACAGATGAAAGAATGCTTAAGAAAATTGATAAATTCTGGATTCAGTTTGAAAAATGGATTTTAAAATACGCTCAATCCATCGAGTAAAAATTTAATCCCCAGCAATATTAATGCGATTCCGCCAATCCATTCGGGTTTTGAGAAATAACGTTTCCCGATTTTAAAACCGATATGGGAGCCGGTATAGGACATGATAAAAGCCACTACACCAATGATTAGGGAGGATGGCAACAAATCGAATTGTAAAAAAGCAAAAGAAAAACCAACCGCAAGCGCATCGATACTGGTTGCAACTGAAGCAATCAGTAATGGAACGCCCCGGCTGATATCTGTGAATTTCTTTTGTTGGTCCTCTTTCTCCAGTCCTTCCCAGATCATCTTACATCCAATCAACACTAACGCCGTAAACACGAGCCAATGGTCCCATCTATCCACAAATGAGGCAACGGTGGAACCAATCCAATACCCTACAATCGGCATGAGGAACTGAAAGAAACCAAAAGAAAGGGAAAGACGTAACTTTGATTGGTTGGAGCATTCTTTCTGGCACATGCCAAAAGCCAGTGAAACCGAGAAAGCGTCTAATCCAAGGCTTATAGCAATCACAAGGATAGTCAGAAAGAAAGTCATCATCAATTATTCTTTAGCTTGGAAGATGTTGGATAAAATACGTTTTTAGAATATCAAGCAATACCATACAATTCGCCTGGGTTGCTTTTAATTCCAGTTGGAATTTCTCGACTTGTACTGTTGATGCAAATCTCGATTTATCATTATAGGTCACAAAATCAAATGATTTCACGGATAGCTGAATAGGAAAAGCTTCTTTTGATGGGATTGGGACCTGTTCAAATTCATTAACAGTCAGAAATTTATAAGCAATCCAAATTTTCTGGTTGGAAAAGAGATAAAGATGCTTCCACTCTCTCTCCTCGCCAACGAGATAATCACTGATAAAATACTTTTCAGGTTTAAAGGAAGTATCCAGCTTCTCGAATAATCCGATAATTAACTCAACTCGATCAATACTCTCCTGAGGGAGGGACAATCGCTTTTGGTAGAAACCAGTTGATTCTTGTATCATTTTTTGATTGATTCTTCCTGCACATCCTGATTTGAAGGTAATATTGTCCCCTTCGACTGAAAAGTAAATCCCCACCAGTGCG
>JAQVYZ010000073.1 GCA_028708485.1 Caldisericia bacterium
TTCCGATCTTTCCAACAATAATGATCTGGACATCGGAGAACCTATTTATAAAAAAGGATTGACATCCCTTTATCCCGGTTGGGTGGAAGCGAATGATCTTCGACTTACCGATGTGGCGCTGGAGAGTATTCAATACCCTAAAGGAACGGTTGTCTCTCCTTATTCTTTTTATTACCGTCAATCAAAAGTATGGGGTTTATCTCATCACCTGAGCGGAAATTTCCGTAACCTTGACACCCCGGTACTAAAGGGTATTTTACCTGTGACGATCTTAAAAAGTTCTCCATTAAAGGTAGAGTTGACCACTACACTAACTATTCAATTTGAAGAACCTATTCTGAAAGGTCATAAAGTATGGTTAGTCATCGATGGACCTACGAAACGAACTGATGAAACACAAAATACATTATTCCGGCAGGAAATCGATGGACCTTACCAGGATAGCGTTACGGTTAGTCTAACTCCTTATCTGGGAAGCTATTCCGAGCAAGGTACAGAGTTTCCGCTAAGTATCCTGGTTTGGATGGACGATGGCGGTTATCCTCTACTGGTACCGATTTTAGAAGATAAAGTGATGAAAAGTTATTTCTATAAGCCGTTTTATGATAGTAGAGAGAAGAAATATTCATCTATATTGCCAAAAGACTACTTTCCAGATGCATTTACGCTTATGGAGGAGAATGTCTATCCCGAAGATCTATTGATTCAACCGTCCAAAAAATGTATCTCCACCTTTGATTCAAGATTTCCCAATATATGGGCAAAATGTATAGATTTTAATAATCCTGATGATGTGAATGATCCTTACAGCGTGTTGGCTTCTTATGCCGGAAATGAACTGTATGCGAATTATAATGCCCATGGAGCCGGGATCGAATATTATGCTACCACTTCTGGGTACCTTAGCACTCAACCGAATGTTCTGCAGCATTTTATCATTCAGGTGAATTCTGACCGCACGTACTATATCTTTTTATGGGACGATAAAACACCTAAAGGCATTTTGAACTTTGGAGATACGATTTCCAATCAGCCTATCGTGATGAATGAGGTTCCGATCTGGAAGAACCTGGATTGTTCTGAAAAATTTTACCTCGACCAGGAGGACTGGCTAGGATATAACTGGATTACCAGAAATGATGCATTAGGGTGTTTTGATAACATCCCCCATGTGATCTCAGAAAATCCGCAGGTCACGCTCATGGAAGGATTGGTAGAGACATTTGGCATCAATGTGATGTTTTCTTCTTATGATTCATTAAGCGAGGGAGATCCGGGTGGTGACTTTCCGATGATGCTACTGCCTTTACTCGGGGAGCAGAGTATTTCTTTCAGATTGATCACTACCTCTGTGCAGTATGATTATAATCACTCGATGCAACACCCCCCTGATTTTATTGGGGCTTCCTATGGTTCCATTCAATATAGAGGATTTTATCAATTTAAAACACCTAAAATCGAGGATGTTAATTTTACAAACTTAGCCATAATTGACCATGCGTTACAGTATTCAGAGGTGAACTACACCGCGGGAGACGATCCATTGTCACCTTTGAACTCACCAATTCTGGCTTCACCCTATAATCCGATTCTCATGGATTTTGAGCGTGATTTTATTGCTTACCCCGCAGGTCAAGCGAATGTCGGAAGAACCGGTTTCCGCGGTGGCGCTAACCAGCTGTTCCGAAGAAGCGGTATGATGGGGTACAACGCTTATCCTTCTATTACTGCAGTGACAGATCCGTTCTCCGCTTTTCGAAAATTGGGGTCTGAGAATAGTCCAATGACCGATTATAGTTTTTATTTTACCCTGCAGAATAAAAGCGGGGAGTATTACTGTTTTGATGATAATGTGCCTAGCTATTTGCATATAGATAAAATTATCGTGGAAGGTCCGATGAAGACTACGAAAATTATCAAGTATGAGGATGGTTCAGTGGTGCCGGAGACCGGTTACCCTATCACCTATGATTATTCCGGGAAATTAGTGATTGACCGTGGTATTTCAAAATGGTATCAGAGTACCGGAGAGGATTGGACAGGGCGGATCGGTTTTGGCAGGAACGAGATGTTCTTTAATGCCCTTGATTATAATCCACTGCTGGTAAGAACCAGGATTCTTGATTTTACCGGATTCCCCTTTGTCTTTAAAATTCCAGAGATTATCCCAACCGGTGGAGGGCGCTTGCATATTGTGATACATCTGGCTGACGGTACACAGGTTGAATTAGGAGACTGTTGCTCCAGCACCCCTGATCCGGGAATACGGGTACATGGTATCAGTGTGGAGAATGTTCCCAATGCAATCGAGATGAATACGGATCATTCGTTGAAACCTGTCTTGAGAGAATATGAAGACCCACAGAATTCAACCTATTGTAACAGTGCTTTTGTTTATCTCTGGCAGGATCGTGGTATCCGCATGTACGCTTCTATGTTGATGGATCCGATCTAAATGGGTGCTGGCGATGGCAGAATCAATATGAATAACAATGAGTTTTCTGATCTGGATTTGGATGGGAAGATCTCCTTCGGTGATTTTGAGACAGAGATCATCGGCACGTATGACCTGGCTACCAATACCTGGAAAGGCGGTATTTATGATGCCAGAACCTTCAATGTCGACAATGGTGTTTATCCATTAGAACTGACATCTGCGTCCAATACGCAGGTCACCCAATTCGGTTCCGATTTCGGCAGAAGAACCGGGAAAAGTTTCGGTCGTGGAACAGATCACATTATCTCCCTTGATGAAGAATGTCCTGTATATGTAACAGCGTATAAATATTACGACGACAATAACGACCGGGCTTTCACTCCTTTGTACAGACGGCAATCGCACGAAGTGTACCTGGCTGGGGAGAAAAGAATTCTCATGCAGCCAAAAGAAGATCTTATCGTGGACACATACCCCTCCCCTCTCACCGCTGGCTGTATTCCGGAATTGATCGATAAAACGACACCTCTCACCTTTACTGTTATGGATTCCACCGGAAAACCGATGGATTTTCAGTTTGGTGTCATGGATCCTCAGGGGGAATCGAATGTGTACACTGAAGATATTCACCAACACCTGTTTAATGACTCCCCAACTGAACCACTGCCACAGTATTACTGGACAAGAACGGATTTACACAACGTTGACCTGGGGTATGATAACAACACTGATATGTATTCCAAAGCAAGAGAGAATTTCACTCCGATTCAGGTTGATTTTTCAAAAAGCAATGAAGGGAAATACAGTTTTAAGAATTTCTGCGCCAACGACGAAGGGCTTTTTGAAGTCCGAGTCTATTCACCTGATCATTTACATATGGGGAGAACTTGGGTAAGGGTTGTCAATCCCTCTGTTGAATTTCAGATTTCTCCCATGGACATTCAGGGAAATCGAATGCAAGGAATGATGAGCATCAGTGATCCGGATTTTATCATGACCGCCGGCGTGAACAGGATCTATGTCATGCAGATAAAAGCGTATAACGCCCAGGGTCAATTGATCAAGGGAGTCGATATTAAAAATCCATACCGGAATCCTGATGAGAAAGACGAGATTGTCCACTCCGGTCATTTTACGCCCTATACCTCAAAACCGGGCAGTTTTGACTTGTCGTTAAAATTTAAAGAGATACCCTCTCCCTATTATCTTCATTTGATGTATCCCGGTACACAGGAAAGAATAGAATTGTCCTACTCGTTGATCTTTTCTGTCGCCGGATTTGGTCCTGAAAAAGAGATTTTTTATAATACCACCAATATACAGTATGAAGATGGTTTATTCTCTAAAAGCGGTGTGATTGAACCGAATCCGACAATGGTGTTAAGAAATGGCTGGGGATTCGGAAGTATATACAATAGTCCTCGAGAAGGCGTGTATTTGTTTCCAGACATCAACGATGATAAAAAACTGACCCGGGAAGACTCTTTGCAAATTGGTCCGGATGGTATCGCCCGGGTAATTCTGTTTGCGGAAGATATCTGTCATTTCGGGGTGCTGGTCGGAGGAAATTATTTTACAGACAGTGAAATCACGGGTGATATAGTAGGCACTCCGCCTGGTTACGCAGATGACCCCCTGACTATCAGGAGACGTTATCGAAAAGTGTGGGATAATTTGACCGGGTATGGTCTTTCAGATGGAGTCTTTTGCCTGGATTGGGATGCTTTTCCCGAGATTGACAGAGTGATATCTCCCCCCATGCTGACTATACAAGACTCCGAATCGAAGTTTGCATTCAGGCGAGACTTGTTAAGTGCCATGAATTATGATTTGGTATACGCTGTTCCTAATTCAATACATTTAATCATCCAACCGGCTGATAACCGCGATTTGCCTATTACGAAAGGATATATCCGGTTGCAGGGAAACACCTCGGAGTCTTATGTGTATGGCGCGATAGGACCGCAGGGAGTTGAAAATGCAACGGATATTTTATTTACGCCTACCGGTGTCGGAGAGAGTATTGCACACCTTTTATATACGAGCAATAATCAGCTGTATAACCGTAAAGAGCCTTTATTCGACGGACCCGGTCAATATGTAATCGACTTGATCACTTCGTTCGATTCCGTCAGGGCATTACAGATCACCTTTCCAGCCGGGAATAAGCTACTGGCGGGGTATAACAATGAACTTATCATCCAAGTGACAGAAAAAGGAACAAATGCTCCGGTTCAGGATGCAACTGTCTCAGTAAGCTATTCAGATTTTGCAAAGACTTTTATCACCAATGCCCGGGGAGAGGTAGTAGTCAATATCTCTCCAAAGGAAAATGATTCGGTCAGGTTTTATGCCCTTTATAAGGATGCATTGGAACAGGAAGTCTTTTTAAAGGCGGTCTCACCATGAAAAAAATTTTTCTTAGCCTCCTCTGTCTTTTCATCAGTATGGCCTGGATACCAAGCAATCAAATGAAAGCAGCTTCTTCCGAGATGAATTGGCATGGATATAAGGGTGATCCTGGTCATACAGGATTCGTTGACCAAAAAATGGACAAAACATTAGGGATGCAATGGCGTTACTATTTTGGCGGAGATTATATCGAACCCATCCAAATTTGGGGAGAGAATCTCTATTTTCTTGACAGAACCGGCACGTTGTACTCTTTAAAACGGGCGGATAGTTCTGTCAATTATAAAGTACAGGTCGCAAAAAATCGGAATGTCATAGGTATGGACTCTTCAGAAAAGATGGTTTTTATCTCTACCGGCCCCACTTTTACAAGAACCCGCGGTGAAGCTAGGGATATGAGCACATTGTTGTCTGCGTTGGATATAGAGACGGGAGAAAAGGTTTGGGAAGTTAAATACACGACTATGATGATGACCGCACCTGTGGTATTTTCAGACAAAGTATATGTCGCTATTGGGTTATTCGACACCAATTTCACAAAAACTCAGGGTGGTCATCTTTATTGTTTGAACGCGGATGATGGAACAGTGGTATTTGATGCACAGACGGAAGAATATGCATTTGGCATGGTCAGTGCGTATATCACAATGGATAAGGATATCGTTCTTCTGTCAGGCATGAAGATGGATCGAAATACACAAGTGCAGATGGCGCCCAAGTTGTTTGCGTTTGATACTGTAAAAGGCTCGCAACTTTGGACAGAATCGCCCACGGATGAAAATCGAACTTTTGGCACCCCAGCCATAAAGAATGGTTACATTTATGTGATGGAAAATCCGGGGATGCGTATGGGTGGTGGCGGGGGTCCTCCAGGTGGTGGCGGTCCGCCAGGCGGTGGAGGTGGCCCGCCAGGCGGCGGGGGGGGTAGACCTCCGGGCGAAGGTGGCCCCGGGACTGGAGCCAATAAACCGGAAGCCTGGTTATTAAAAATCTTGGCTAAAACCGGAAAAGTTGAGAAAACCATGCACATTGAGAATGAGAATTTTGGCTCCTTTTCGCCAACCCTTGCTCAGGATGCAATCTATATCAACTCGTTCACCGGAAAGATATTTTGCATTGATTATTTGATGGAGAAAATCTATTGGACCAAAACCTACGATCGGTTTTCTTTCTAT
>JAQVYZ010000074.1 GCA_028708485.1 Caldisericia bacterium
GTTGGCAAATGACTTCCATCTTGTTATATATCCATTGGGCGATCATCTCGGTAGAAGGATTCGGGAATTGCACATTCAGATCCTGATGATCCAAGTGGCATAAAATTTGTTCCCGGACAAGATGATCAAATATTTTAAAATCAACAATCATTCCATCGGGTCCGGGAATTCCTTTTACAGTAACGGATAAAAAATAAGTATGCCCGTGCAAACTCTCACATTTACCGTGATAATCAGGTAGATAATGAGCCGCATCAAAGGTAAAGTCTTTTTTTAACAGCATCGGGTAATTATAGGCCGAAATCCTTCACAAATACTTGTTTGATTCTTCTCATTGCTTCCTGTAAATTGTCGGAAGAATTGGCATAGGAGAATCGTAAATACCCTTCTCCGGTATCACCAAATACACTGCCGCCTAAACAAGCTACGCCGGCTTCATAGAGAAGATGTTCCGCAAGACCTTTGGAAGAAAGACCTGTTTTTTTCAGCACTTCTTTGACATTGGGATAAGCATAAAATGCCCCATTTGGTTTCATCATCTTCATACCGGGAATGTCATTAATGAGAGCGGTGATTAAATCTCTTCTGGATTTGAATTCATTATACATCACTGCAATTTCAGGATTATTCCCATTCAGAGCGTTAATACCGGCAAATTGAATAAAGGGTGATGTGCACGAGACAGTGTTGTTGATGATTTTTGTCATCGGGATCATAAACTCATCAGGAATGATGCCATAGGCTAAACGCCATCCGGTCATGGCATAGGTTTTTGACCAGCCATCCATAATAATTGTGCGGTCTCTCATGCCAGGCATCGTAGCGATGGAAATGTGTGGTTCTTGCGTATAAATCAAGTGAGAATAAATCTCATCTGAAAAAACCACTGCATTTGAGGGCAGGATCACTTTTGCAATCTTTTCCAGGTCATCGGCATGAAGAATACCACCGGTCGGATTCTGAGGAGAATTGAGGATAATCAATCTTGTTTTGGGGGTGATTAGTTTGGCTAATAAATCGATATCAATCCTATATTCATCTTCTTCCTGAAGGGGCAGAGGAACGGGCTTTCCACCAGCCAGTTTGATAGCTGATTTATAAGGAGGATAGCCCGGATCAGGGTAAATCGCTTCATCCCCCTCTTCCAGAAAAGCCATGCAAGTGGAGAATATGAGGAGTTTACCGCCTGCGCTGATCAATACATTACTGGAATCAACATCCATATGCCTGGTTTTTGAGACATAAGAGGCTACGGCTTCGCGTAATTCCGGAATACCGGCAGCGGGGGTATAATGAGTCTCTCCTCTGTCTAAAGCAGTCTTACAGGTATCAATGATGCCTTTGGGGGTGGCAAAATCCGGCTCTCCAATCTCAAGATGGATGACCCGAATTCCTTTTTCCCGTTCTAAAGCCTTAGCTTTAGCTAAAACTTCAAAAGCTCCTTCTGCGGTCGCATTCTGAGCTCTGTTTGAAATCTTCATGCTAATCTCCTTCAGAAAATTTTGTTATATTTTTTATCTTCGATCTTTTCTGCCTGAAGTGCCTTTATAAAAAGGTTTTTTCACCATAAGTGCCGGAACCATTTTCCCCCTGATCTGGATATCCAGGGAAGATCCAATGGCGAATAAATCAGCAGGAATATATCCCATAGCAGCGATACGGTTAATCTTTGGACAATAGCTTCCCGAGGTGACATATCCAACTGGCTTTCCCTGATGAAATATTTCCATACCATGACGCGGAATCATCTTGCCGTCCAGTTCAAAACAGGTCAGTTTTCTTGTTGGGCCTTGTTCGGAAATAGCGCATAATATGTCGGATCCGACAAAAGACTTTTCCAGTTTTACGGCAAAAGTCTGTCCGGCTTCCAATGGATTGGTGGTTTTATCAATATCATTTCCATAGAGCCAGAGGCAAACTTCAAAACGTAAAGTATCGCGCGATCCCAATCCGCATGGGAGGACACCTTTTGTTTTACCGGTTGTTAAAATGGCATTCCAGATTGTGACAATATCGTTGTTGGAAGCCAATATTTCGAATCCGTCTTCGCCGGTGTAACCGGTTCTAGAGGTGATGGTCTTCATGCCGGCAATCTGTATCTCATGACAAGTAAACACCTTAAATTGTGTCAGATCAAAATCTGTCAGTGTTTGCAGGATAGCTTCCGCCTCGGGACCTTGGAAAGCAACTTGCCCGTATTGGTCGGATAGGTTGGTTATTTCGACCTGAAATTCAGGGTGTTGCTCATGTATGGACAGGATATGAAGAAAGTCTTTCTCGGTGTTGGAAGCATTGACTACCAACAACATATGTGTTTCCGTTAATCGGTAAGCCAGCAGGTCATCTACTTCTCCACCATCTTCATAGCATAAGGGGGAATACTTAATATCCCCGTCCTGCATGTCGGTTGTTTGGTTGTGATCAGGTAGTTTGTAAAAAGAATGGCATCACGACCATGGATGGATATCTCGCCCATATGAGATACATCAAAGAGACCGGCCACATTTCTGACTGCCATATGTTCATCAATCATGGTAGTGTACACTAAGGGCATCTCATATCCTGCAAAAGGGACAATATTGGCTCCTAATTCTTTATGAGATTCGTATAATGGCGTTCTTTTTATGGTTAACATTTGTGGTTCAGATCCTCCTTATTAATTTCCTCTAATGCTTGTTGCATTTGTTCTTTATTTGGTGCTCTGCCGTGCCAATCTGCCTGGTTTTCCATGAAACTGACTCCTTTACCTTTATTGGTTCGGGCTACCAGTACGGATGGTCTTTCGGTTGCACGCTGCGATGTTGAAAAAGCCTCTCTGATGGCTGGAATGCTGTGTCCATCTGTCTCAATTACATGCCAGTTAAAGGCTTCGAATTTTTCTTTTACGGGGGCTACTCCCATGACATCCTCTACCCACCCGTCGATCTCAAGATTATTATAGTCATAAATTAAGGTAAGGTGGTTGAGTCTGTAATGCGCAGCACTCATAACGGCTTCCCAGATCTGGCCTTCCTGTGATTCTCCATCTCCACAAAGAACATATACCCGTTGATCGCTCTGTTTTTTCTTCAATGCCAGCGCTAAGCCCACGCCAACGGAAAGACCTTGTCCCAGCGATCCGGTGCTGACTTCCACCGGTTCAAGCCATAAGTTGCTTGGGTGACCCTGTAGAGGGGATGCAAAATCCCTGAAGGTAGCTAAAAGCTCTCTTGGAAAATAACCGGTTTCGGATAGCAGAGAGTATAGCAAGGGAGAAACATGACCTTTTGAAAATATGACATAATCGCGATCCGCCCATTTCGGATCGTTCGATCTATGTCTCATCACATCTAGGAACAAAACACTTAATAAGTCTGCAGACGACAGAGATCCACCCGGATGACCTGAACCTGCAGCATAGGTGGAAAGAATGATATCTCTCCTGATTTGTTTGGCAAAATTGGTTATATCTTCATTGGATGGAGAAAATGGGAACTGCTTTATTGGAAAAAGCGGATAGGAAGTTCGAGATAGCAAAGTCTTAGCTTCTTCTCTTCTTTCATTACTCATATCTATCCCTTTCACGGTTATATTGGGAATTACTCCCAGTAAGCATTATAAAACATGGAAGATTGTAAGCAACTTTTTTGTCTCTTTTTCAGAAAGATATATTGCAAACTGACTTAAATGTTCTATATTTCCATCAAAGAACACTGAGGAGTGTATATAGATTTGTTTAATCGTGATGAAAAAGGACAGTCGGTTATTTTAATAGCGGTTTCAATCGTGTTGGTCTTAGTCGTGGCATTTTCCGCTTATAACCTCCAGATGCTATTGGTAGCGAAACAGAAAGTCAGGCAAGTCACTGATGCAGCTGCATTAGCCGGAGCTTTATCAAGGAAAAGCGGTTTGGAAAGCTTTCAACAGATCGCTAATTTGGATTTACTACTAGCGTTGTCCTGGGAAATCGGCACCGCTTGGGAATATATCTTGGAAGGTGCTCAATATGTACATCAGGTGGTACCGGGGTATGACACCACGGCAGATTTGCTGGCCACTGATCATTCTATCGGCAATATTGTACCGGTCAAGAACCATATCTCCCATGTTGACAAGAACGGTATTGTGGAAGATTCCACCTATGCTATGGCTCAGCAGTACCTGATTTTAGAAGCGCTTCTATATGCAAAAGCAGTCGAGGAAAGAAATCTGACAATCTCTACCTTTCCATCAGAGAATCATATGTCTCTGTTGATACCATCAGAGATGATTATTAACCAAGGGGCAGTTTTATCTTATACTGAAGTAAACTATGCTTCTTATCATTGGAAAATAGGCTTAAAAGATGGTAGGATGATATTTCTGGTCGAAAAACCAGACGAACGAAACGGTGGAGCTTTTCATACCTCGATCGGTCTTGCTTGTATTGAATTAATTCACTCCCCCGAGACATTATTCAGCTCGATGCTCTCTTCGTTGGCTTCCACAAAATCCGGAAAATTGGTCGCATTTGCATATGCCTATCCCTATAATATGGAGGATATCGATGCAGAATTTGAACCGGCAGATTCGGTTGTGACTAGTCTGGAACTGATTAATAACGAAAATAGCGATCTAGTCGAGACCTTACATCAAATTGCGGGGAAAAAACACCCATCTGCCAAGAATATACGAGATTTAAAAAGCACCTGGGATACCCTGGTCGCCAATTGTAACTATATATTGGATTTTTGTGAGGAAGCTAGATTGCTGGATGTCCTGGATATCGGTTCGGGTGAATACAAGTCAAATCCTGTGATGGGCTCTTTTCATACCTTGAATTTACTGGAACAGGAATCCTACCAGGATATCGCTGATGCAAAAGGGATCGATTATTCGACGCAAACCGGGATAGATTCTTTTTATAACACCCTTTCTCTGGAAGATATTTTCGGTTCAAAAGAGGCATTTTGGCAAGATCTTCGAACTACTTACCAAACGCTGATCGATGCGAGTACAGAATTCAGCTCTGACCTGACCGAGTTGTTAGAAGCGTGTAAGTTCTTTAATATTAATCATGCTAACGGTCACAATGTGCCTTATTATTTTCAAGAAATACCTGAAATAGTGTATGATCATATGGAATCCTCCACGCTAAATGATTTTCTAACTCTTTCCAGCATGATTTCAGAAGATATTGTCAATTGTTACGATAATTTAGCTGCTTTACCAAGCATGACTTCCAATGCATCTTCCATCACGGTTGATGTACTTATGCCGGACACAGAGATGCTGGATTATCTCTCACAGATCTTCTCTGCGCCGATAGTCAGGTGGGAAGGCTCCTAATTTTGCGCAATAAACGGCTTATTTGTTTTTTGATGATCAGCTTGATGATTCTTTCTTCTTCTTGTTCCAAAAAAGAGGTTATTCAAGTTTTGATTGCTGAAGATCAGAGTTCGCATCTAAAAGACATTCACCAATCATTAATGCGGGGGAGAACGATCGGGCTGGTGAATGTGGATAAAATGAACCTGCCTTATCGCTTTCATTTAAATGCGGATATAGATACGATGAACCTTCCGGAGAAAACAGCCAATGCATTTCGAAACAGCAGGGAAGGGATGGATCTTTTTCTCGGTGTGCCCTCAACAGAATGTGCTCAGGTAGCGAAATACATCTCGGATACGTATCAAATTCCTTTTATTACAGATTGTTTTGACGATACATTGGTTGAAAATGTAAATTCTGTCAGCGTATTTAATCAAAATCCTTTTAATGTAGGGAAATTGGTCGCCCGGTATTTTTATTTTTACTTGAAGAAAAATAAAGTATCTGTCTTGTTTGACGAGAGTACCTTGTCGAATAAACAGATGGCGGAAGGTTTTGGCCAGGAAGCTAGTTTGATCGGCTTGTACACTTCCCGGAATAAATTTAACGGTAACGCACCCAAGATCGACTTCAACCGGATCCTGGTCACAATGAAGATGTGGGACCCGGAGATTGTATTGATTTG
>JAQVYZ010000075.1 GCA_028708485.1 Caldisericia bacterium
TCCTCTCATACAGACGAAGGGACCGATCTGGCATCTCTCTCCGATTGAAATCTGTCCTTCCAGATAAGTAAACGGTTTGATCATGGTATCTTTACCGATATGGACGGTAGATTCGATATAAGTACTTTCCGGATCAAGAATAACCACGCCTTGTTCGCTCATCAGCTGTTCCTGGTATCGACGGTTCGCAATCTGTAATGCTCTGGCAAAATCGATTTTGGTATTGATTCCTAAGATTTCTTCTTCCCCGTCAATCCGATAGGTATGAACCAGATGTCCTTTTTGCCGGAGATAAGACAGGGAATCAGTGAAATAGTACTCTTTCGCCCGGTTATTGGTGGACAAGTTTTGTAACGCCTCCCGAAGCAACTCGGTGTGAAAAAAATAAACACCGCTGTTGATTTCATGAATATCTCGTTGAGCTTCTGTGGCATCTTTGTACTCTACGATCGAGTGAAATTGTTGATCCAACCCCCTGATGATTCTCCCGTAATGTCCGGGATGATCAATGTCCGTTGTCAACACTCCGGCGGAAGCTCTGCTGGAAAGACAGGTTTGGATGAAATCGTGAAGCGTCTGACTGGTAAGCAACGGTGTGTCTCCGCATAGAATCAAACAATCGGTTTGTGAATCGGTTATAGCGGTTAATCCTGCTTTCACCGCATCCCCGGTACCTAATGGTGTTTGTTGGATCACTACCCTGGCTTTATCCTGATAAAGGGCTTCCAGTGCAGCGAAATCTCCCGGAGAGACTACCAGTATCGGTTGTTCTATCCCCGCTTTTGAAACAGCCTCCAAGATATGTTCAATGATGGGTTTGCCAAAAAAAGACATCCGGATTTTCGTTTGGTAGGAATTCATGCGTTTGCTCAACCCGGCAGCCAAAATAATACATCTAATCATGCTATTCTGTGTTTCTTCCATGTATCCTCATCTAAGACATTTTTCTGGGGCGGAAGGATTCGAACCTTCAAATGACGGCTCCAAAGGCCGTTGCCTTGCCATTTGGCTACGCCCCAATGACGATACTGATTATATTCAATAACTTGCTGGATTCAATTAGTTTTTCAGAATCGACATGAAAGCTTCTTGTGGAATCTCCACATTCCCGATGGCTTTCATTCTTTTTTTCCCCTCTTTCTGCTTTTCGAGAAGTTTTCTTTTTCGGGTGATATCTCCGCCGTAACATTTTGCCAATACATCTTTTCGGAGTTGCACAATGTTCTCACGGGCGATGATTTTTCCTCCGATGGAAGCCTGAAGGGCAATATTAAACATCTGCCGGGGAATCAGCTTACGAAGTTTTTCCAGAATCATTCTTCCCTTATGACCGGCATTTTCTTCAATAGACATAAAAGAGAGAGCGTCTACCGGGGTACCATTCACCAGAATATTGACAAGAACAATCTTTCCTGGGCTGTATCCTGAAAATTCATAATCCAGGGAAGCATAGCCTTTGGTGACTGATTTCAGCTGGTCATAGAAATCGATAATAATCTCTGATAGGGGAAAATCATAATGAAGCGTTGCCCTGACCTCGGAAAGGTATTCCATATTCTTGTATTGACCGCGTTTCAGCTTGGATAGTTCCATGACCGGTCCGATAAATTCCGTGGGAGTGATGATGGAGGCGGTAACAATCGGTTCTTCAATCATCTTAATCTTACTTCTGTCAGGAAACTTGGATGGGTTCTCAATAAACAACACCTCGTTGTTATGTTGTGTGACTCGGTAAATGACGCTGGGAGAGGTGGTGATAAGCTCCTGTTCATATTCTCTGCGCAACCGTTCCCCGACAATTTCCAGATGTAGCAAACCGAGAAAACCACACCGAAAACCGTATCCCAGCGCAGCGGAAGTTTCGGGTTCGAAAACGAAAGAAGCATCGTTCAGTTTTAATTTTTCAAGGGAATCCTTCAGTTTATCGTAATCATTAGGATTAATCGGATATAACCCGCTGAATACCATTGGCATGATTTTTCGGTAACCCGGTAATGCCATTGGGGTTGGATTCTTTAACTCGGTGACGGTGTCCCCAACTGTGACAATGTGGGGTTCGCGAATCAGGGCGGAGAAATACCCGACCTCCCCCACGCCCAATTCCTCTACAGGCTGCATATTTATCTTAAAAATACCAACCTCTTCCACCTCAAAGGTTTCGTGGTTGGACATCAACATGATCTTCATCCCCTTGCGAATAGATCCGTCAAATACCCTGATATGGGCAACGACACCGATATACATATCAAAATGGGAATCAAATATTAACGCTTTTAATGGTTTTGTCTCATCTCCGGAAGGGGAAGGGATCAAATCCTTTACCGCCTGGATAATTTCCGGAACACCTCTTCCATCCTTGGCGGATGCCTGAATGATCTCTTCCCTTGATACTCCAAGGAGTTCCGTGATCTCCTGGTAGGCTTCCTCAATATTGACATTTTTCAGGTCAATCTTATTCAAAACCGGGATGATAACCAGATTATTCTCCATCGCCAGGTAGGTATTCGCGACTGTCTGCGCTTCCACACCCTGGCTGACATCAATTAAAAGGATCGCTCCTTCACAGGCTGCCAAACTTCTGGATACCTCGTAACTGAAATCCACATGACCGGGCGTGTCCATAATCTGAAAAATGTATGTCTCTCCCTGTATCTCATACTGTAAGCGGATGGGATGGGATTTAATCGTAATACCCCTCTCTTTTTCAAGATCCATGGAATCCAATAATTGGGTTTCTTTCGAGGTTTCGTTGATTTTAAAGAATAAGTCACTCGCTTGAATAAATCTGTCAGATAGGGTGGTTTTTCCGTGATCAATATGCGCAATAATGCAAAAATTCCGAATGTTCTCTTTTTTCATAAAGGTAGTATAACAAAAAAAACACGCCGATAATACCTTGAAGGTTACCTTTATCAAAGCTATTGTAGTATACTTATACACAAAATTGGAAAAAGGCAGAAGAGAATGTCGAATAAGATCATAATGAAGAGTAAGGGTGGTATGCAGAAAATTCAGGTAAGCCTTGTCATGGGTAGCGATTCTGATTTTGAGATGGCCACAAAAGCGATTCAAATCCTTGACGAGTATGATGTCGGGTATGAAGCGAGAGTTATTTCTGCCCACCGAGACACCGAAGCTTGTCTGGAGTTTGCCCGGGAAGCTCATCAGCGAGGCATACAGGTGATTGTTGCCATCGCCGGACTGTCCGCTCATTTAGCGGGGATCATCGCTTCCAATACCCCCTTGCCGGTCATTGGCGTCCCCTTGAACCGCTCCTCTTTAGCCGGATTGGATGCAGTATACTCGATTATGCAGATGCCGTCAGGCATTCCTGTTGCCATGGTGGGGATTGATAATACAGTCAATGCCGCTCTGATGGCAGTACGCATTTTGGCTCTTCATGACAAGACATTATTATCAAAATGGTTTGAAGTCCATGAAGAGATGAAAAAGAAACAAATCCAAAAAAATCAATTGATTCAAAAGAAGGTGAAAAATGGAATCTAAGCCCTTATTATCTACGGATATGCCCTTGCTGAAATTATTTCGGAGAGGAAAAGTGAGAGATATCTTCGATCTTGGCGAACACCTGTTAATGGTTTCCACTGACAGGCTCTCCGCGTTTGATGTAGTGTTTGAAGAGGGAATACCCCATAAAGGTATCGTTCTGAACCAACTTGCCAGTTTTTGGTTTGAGGAAACCAAGCATATAATCTCCAATCATTTTGTCACTACCGATGTGTGCGCTTTCTACCCGGAGTTGTCGCAGTATCAGTCTATGCTGGAAGGACGGTCTATGATCGTTCGAAAAGCCAAACCGATGGATTTTGAGTTTATCGTCAGAGGATATATGATGGGTTCAGCTTTTGAACAATACAGCAGAGATGGCTCGATCGCAGGGAAAGAGTATCCGAAAGGATTAATTCAGGGATCCAAATTTCAAACTCCCATTTTTACTCCCTCGACAAAGTCCCATCGGGGACATGATGTCAACATCTCTCTTCATGAGTTACAAGACAGCATTGGAGAGGAAAAAGCTAAATATATAGAAGAAAAATCCATTGAATTATTTGCATTTGCTTCAAGCAAGGCGCTCCAGAAAGGTATCTTAATCGCGGATACGAAATTTGAATTTGGATTCATTGATGATGAGATGATCCTGATCGATGAATTGTTCACTCCGGATTCTTCCCGCTTCATTCTAAAAAAAGATTATGAAGTCGGCTATGTGGACAGATCCATGGATAAGCAGTTTGTCAGGAATTTTCTGATCCAAACTGGTTGGAATAAAGAACCGCCTCCACCGGCATTACCCCCCGATATCATTCAGAAAACTTCCGAACGATACCTTGACGCTTATCAGAGCTTGACAGGAAAAGCCCTGATTTTGTAAATCACCTGAAGGAGGGTGAATTCATGAATCCACTCTATTGGGTTGTGATTGGTTTTATTTTGTGTATCGGTGAGATGTTAACACCGGGTATGTTTTTCCAGCTGATTTTTGGCATCGCTGCTTTTTTGACAGCCATTTTGTCATATTATCATGTAGCACCTCAATGGCAGTGGTTAGCTTTTTTATTTTTCTCAGGATTATTCTTTTTATTTCTCAGAAAACACATTCATTTTTCACCGGATAAATCTTCCATTCAATCTAATGCAGACTCTCTGATTGGGAAAGAAGTCAAAGTCAAGCAAACGATTGAGCCAAATTCCATCAAAGGACGAGTTGAGATATTCGGGGAGGAGTGGATCGCTATTACCAGAGATAAAACACCGATCAATACAGGAGAAACTGTGATTGTGAAAGAAATCTCCGGGACAAAATTGATTGTGGAAAGAGGTGAACTGTGAACACAAGTTTAGTCGTTATTTTTATTTTTGTTATTCTTTTCATTATTATTATTGCCAGGTATCTGGTGATTATTCGGCCTTTTGAGAGAGGAGTGGTAGAAAGACTTGGTCGATATGTACGCACCATCAATCCCGGTTTAAACCTGTTGCTCCCGTTTGCGGAAAATGTGAAGAAAGTCGATATGCGTGAAAGCCTGATTGATGTTCCACCCCAGGAAGTCATCACGAAAGATAATGCGCTGGTAACAGTCGATGCGGTTTTTTATTTCGAGGTGACCGATCCGTTTCGGGTATTATACAATGTCTCTCATTTTGAAATCGCTGCCGTAAAATTAGCTCAGACCAATTTACGAAATATTATCGGAGAATTGGAACTGGACCAGACCTTAACCTCCAGGGAGATGATTAATACCCGTCTTCGGGAGGTACTAGATATCGCAACCGATAAATGGGGTGTGAAAGTAACCAGGGTTGAGATTAAAAAGATAGATCCGCCTTTGGATATCTCTGAAGCCATGAGCCGACAGATGAAAGCAGAACGAACCAAACGCGCTTTGATCATCGAAGCAGAGGGAATTCGCCAATCTGATATTTTAAAAGGAGAAGGATACAAGCAGGCCGCGATTCTGGAATCAGAAGGAAAACGACAGGCTTCCATCCTGGAATCAGAAGGAAAGGCGAAAGCCATTGAAGCCATCGCTCTGGCTGAGAAAACCAGGTTAATATTAGAATCTGAAGGCCAAGCGGAAGCTACCAGACAGGTTTTTCAGGCGATCCATACGGGAAAACCAACGAAAGACCTGATTGCTATACGGTACGTGGAAGCCTTAAAAGCGATTGCAGATGGAAAATCCAGCAAAGTCTTCATTCCGTACGAATCATCTGCCATGATCGGATCTATTGCTCAAATAGCCGAAGTATTTCATTCTTCGAAAGAGCAGAAAGAAACGCTCAGCGAACCGGAAAAATAACTAAAAACCTTGATTAGCCAGGAGGCAATAGGTGAATAAACGAATTTTTTGGTAGATTGGTGTTGTTTTGGTAATTTTCTCACTCAGTATCCCGATTTCACAGCTGAAAGCTGCTGATTTCCGGTCTTCCGACCAAAC
>JAQVYZ010000076.1 GCA_028708485.1 Caldisericia bacterium
ATGCGGTCGATCTGAATACTGCATTTGATGTGATTCGGGCGCTTCAGGTTACTTTTCCGGTTGGTAATCAAATGTATGTCGGTCGAAAAAATTATCTTGTCATCAGGATTTTGGAAAAAGGGACGAAAGCACCTGTTTTCGGTGTCACTGTCTCGATAAGTTGGCCTGGGCAATCGAAACTGCTAACCACGAATGAGCAGGGGGAGTGTTCTCTTGAAATTGAACCGGAACAAGCCGGAAAGGTTCGTATATATGCTTTTAAAGAAACCTATATCGAGGAGGAAGTATGGCTTCCCATCACAGAACAAAAGTAATCAGCCTCCTGGTGTTTGGATGGGCATTGATCAATATTCTGCTGCCAATGGATCAGTCGGTAGCGGAGAGTACTTTTTACTGGCATGCATTCAAAGGTGATACAGCCCACACGGGTCAATATGACCAGCTTTCTGACAAAAAACTCGCATTACACTGGCGGTATTTTTTTAGGGGTGATTATGCCAATCCTCTCCAAGTGGTTGACGACAAGATATTCTTTCTAGATAGAAGCGGTTTTGTATGCTGTATCAGCCGAATGGATGGCAGTGAGCTGTTTCGAGTGCAAACTGATGAAAAACGCTTGATTTTAGGTATGGACGTTTCAAGGGATATTATTGTGGTCTCTACCGGTCCGATCTTCACTCGTCGAGGAATAGAGGAGATTTCCTGTGTTTTATACGCTTTTTCATTTCAATCCGGGGAGAAACTCTGGCAGAAAAAAATCAATGTCATCCTAGTGACTCCTCCCATCATATCCGGTAGCAAGATTTGGATTGCTTCCGGAAAAATTGATCCTACTTTTTCAAAGACCACCGGTGGTGATTTAATTTGTTTAAACACCCAAAATGGCGAGGTGTTGTACCAGACAGAGGTGGAAGACTACGCTTTTTATGGAAATTACCTGACAATGAGCGATGGAATCATTCTTTCACAAGGTTTAAAATTTGACATGGCTTCCAGAAATCAAAGACCCCCAAGGTTATTTGCCTTTGCTGAAGAGACCGGATCTCTTCTTTGGGAGCAGGATCCGCTGGATGAAACCAGAATGTTTGGTACGCCATCCATAAAAAATAATTTTGTATATCTAACGGAAAATCCAGGCTTCTTTGGGGGATCCAGAAGAAAACCGGAAGCTTGGTTATTAAAAATTGACCTGCAAACCGGGAAAATTGTATCCACTATGAATATCCAAAATGAGAATTTCGGGAATTTTTCTCCCACATTATCGAACGATGCAATTTACATCAACTCCTTCACCGGGAAAATCTATTCGATCGATTATCAGATGGATAGGATATATTGGGTGAAAGAGTTCGACAGGTTTTCGTATTTTACCGAATTGACTGCTTCCAGAAATCTTCTGTATACATGCCTATTCAATGGAGATGTGATCGCGGTATCGAAAGCCGATGGTAATGTTCAGTTTCGATACCGGATCGGAAATTACGGCGGGATACCGGTGGTTGCTGAAGATCAATTATTGGTTACAGGAGACGTTCTCTATTGCTTTTCTGCGAAAGCTGAACCAATTCTTTATACTGAACCAACCCGGTTACAGTTTGAACAGCTACAATACGGAGAGGTAAAACAGCTTTCCTTTCGTGTCATTTATACAGGTTTAGATAAAATGAACGGTACCGTCAGCTGTTCTGAGACGTGGTTGAAGGTCAGACCGGATACACTATCCTCCAATATCCAGACCTGTTTTGTCTCTCTTGATTCTTCTCTGGCTCCGTCAGGTACTATATCAGCTACTATTCAGATTGAGACTGATCATGGTACCAAAAGTGTTCTGGTAGAAGCTGAAGTTATCATGCCGATTCCACTCCCGCTGGAAGTCAATATTCCTGAAAGCAATTTACTCGTCAACACGAAAACCTTCATGATACTCGGACAGTCTGAGCCGTTAACGAAAATCTATATCAACGACTGGATGGTCTTTGCCAATGAAAATGGACGGTTTTCCCATGTTGTCACTTTAAAAGAAGGCGTTAACCATTTTCAGTTCAGCGCCATCAGCAAAGATAACCGAAAAGCAGCTCTTGACAGGGTAATACAGCTGGATTCGATTCCGCCGGATTTATTCATTGAATCTGTTGAAAGAGTGCCCGATACATTGACCTATATCATCAAAGGCGTCACTGAGAGGGGAGCTACGATAGAAATTAATGAGGAAGTCTTTGAAATGGAGGAAGATGGTCGCTTTTCTATTGAGTTTGAAGCAGAAGAAGATATCCATGAAATCGAGATGAAAGCAATCGATCCCGCCGGCAATATCACCTCCCGGTTGGTTCATATCTGAAACGGGAAAAACACCTATTTATTACTTATTTTGGGAAAAATGAGGGAAACCTGACAAAACGATGGGTAAACTAAGCAATGATTGGCTTCATATCACCATCCCGGTGTTTTTGTTTACCAGGACAGGTAACTGGGTAGATAGCAACCAAGCCGGCAAAAACCTGATTTTGCAATTTCAGTCAACTGCTGCCTGGGAAACATGGGTATTTAAAGAATTTTTCCGGGATCAGGAAAGAGTTGGCTCCGGTTTTTTCTTTACCTACCTCCCTCTACTGAGTGGTGAACAAAAGTATAGTGTTCAATTATTTGTTCAAAAAGGAGATTCTGACACCTATATCCGCATCCAAATGATTCCTATGCTGGAAAAAATCTCCACCAAGAAAAGAAAAAAAATCGATTGGTCACAATTTTTTGATTCCATCCAAGATTTAGTCTATGTAATGGATCAAAAACGTTGTTTTCTTTATGCAAATCAGTCTTTTCTGAATTTTTTACATAAAAAAGCAGCAGAAGTGAATGATAACCCAATATTTTCGGTATTTCCCCAAGCCAAGGGTACCTTGATTGAAGAAAAACAATTGGAAGTACTGGATTCCGGCAAGCCTGAGCATTTTCAGTATTTTTTCCCGATCCCTCCTTTTGAGAATTGGTTTGACATTCAGATGATACCAATGTGTCAATCTGTGTTTGTTTGGATTCGGGTATGTCCGGAAGAACCCATTGAATCAGGGTCAAAACATTCTTTTCTTGACAGATTGCTACCATTTTACCATTTTTTTAGCGATCCGATCATTCTTTTTGACCAACAGCATCAATTGATTGAGGCAAATCCGGCTTTCTTCGAAGTTTTTTTATTACCTCCAAAAGGAAAGCTACTTCAAAAAAAATTATGGTCATGGTTTTTCCCTGAGGAGGCGAAAACTATACAAACAGCCATAGACAGGGCTTTTCTGGAAGAAAAAACATCTACCTTACAGTTGAGAACACCTATATCGCGGTTAATCAAAAAAACCTTCAATATACACATTTTTCCGGTCTTGGATGAGACAGCCTCTCCACAGGTTGTCATCATGCACTGCCATGATTTAACTGAAGAGGTCCAGCTGATCAAATCAGCGAATGAACAAATCGAATCCTATAAAAATAGGATGGATTCTCTCCTGTTCATGTTAATGGTTATCTCTGATGATTGGAAAATTGAATATGCCAATCAATCATGTAAGTATTTCTTTGGCCTGCAGGATCAGGATTTTCATCAAAACCACTTGCTGAATGTGATTCCTGAAATCAAGGATATGGAACTTGGAGAGAAGATTCGCTTAGCTCTCTCTGAAAAACAAACCATTCTTCTCGACGGGGTAGTCTTGCGAAATCGCTTGTTTGATATCGCTTTGTTTTCATCATCTTCCGGAATTATTTGTTTGTTTCGGGATGAAACGGATAAGAAAATCCAACAACAGCAAACATCTCTTTTCGAAAAGTACACACACTTTCTGATTGAGAATTCACCTGATGCTGTTTTAATTCAGAATAAAACCGGAGAGGTAGTGTATACTAATCCTTCTTACAGGCAGAAAGCAACCGAACTTCAATTATCTGGTCTGATTCAATCCCACCAACAAGTTAGGGATGGCAATATTCTTTGGAGTGATTTTACCCATACCTTGGCGCAAGAAACTCATTTTTTACAATTATTGCAATTTCCGATCAAGCATGCTGAGTCTTCTTTTGATGGTATTTGCAATGTCGTCCGGGATATTACAGAGGCTTTAAAAGAAAACACTATTTCCGTTGAACAATTAGGTTTGTGGTTAAACTTTATACAAACAATTCGCATCCTATTGAACGAGCAAGTACCTTTTCATGATTGGATAAAACAGTTTCTTATCCAATTTGCCGAACAAGTACAGGCAAATCATGTTTGGATATGCATCATGTCTGATGAAGGCGAGTGGTTAATGCTGGATTGGAAGAGCGATAGTTCTTTTCGCCAGACAGTGTTGAGTGAGGCTGAGGCGAAATGCTTTGGCGATAAGAACCATTGTTCTGATTTAGACCATGAGAATAATTATGCACTATCCACGGAAGACTCTCTTTCAAGTATCGCTTTGCTCATCGAAAAAGAGGGAGAAAAAATAGGTTGGATAGGACTTTCACGGAAAACACCGATAAACTATGTTTTTGTGAGGGTTATTCAAGAAGCTACCTATTTGATCAGTGATTATCAGAAAAAATGTGTGATGAGCGAAAAGCAGCGCAAGTATCAGGAACAGTACTCACTCATCTTCCAACAGATACCTGTCGGATTAGTGATTTTCGATCCGCTGGGTCATTATGAAACCGGAAACGAACAGTTTCAACATTTTTTTCCACAACCTGTAGATTTCAAAAAGATGAATCTTTGGGATTTGCATTTTCTTAATGAAGATCAAATATCCTTGATAAAAATGGGATTAATGATTCAAACTACGTCTGAAAGTTTCATGAAAAATATTGAAAAAAAATTGGGAATGAAATCCACTTGCAATGAATTATGTAAATTATATGTTCTACCTATATTGGAAAAAGAGCGCAAAGTTTTTTCTGATCATTACCTGTTGATTATTCAATCTTCTTTATCCACACCGACGGCGCAACAGAAGTTTCTGGATAACTGGGAGCAAACCAGTGAAGATCTACAGCATCAATTACATATCATACGAGAAGTTTTGTCGATACTGACAAAAACATCCGTCAACAAGAATGAGGCAGAAATGGCAAAGCAAATAAACCGCAACTTGCTTCGGTTCATGAGAACATTTCGGATGTTTCTAGACAGCACACGCCAAAAAATCAACCCATAACAACACAGGAAGACGGTTCTTTTGTGTTATTTTTCTGTTGTTAGACGATGATGTAGGTTTTCAACTCTATTTTAAGAGAGGGTAAGGTTGGTAGCCATTGCAGCAGTAATTTCCAAAAGTCTTTGTTATGGGCGTGCACTTTGATATGGGCTAACTCGTGGAGAATGATATAGTCGATTAATGTAGGTGGCAACATCATAATGCGCCAGGTGTAGCGAATGTCTTTTTTCCGGTTACAGGAACCTAACCGTTTTTTCGCAGTCGTAATCTTGATCGAATTCACCGGAACTCGTAAATAAGCAGACCATTCAGCAGTTCTCTCGGTGAGATATGTCAGGGCTTCTTGCTTCAACCATCGGATGAGTTTTCTCTGGGTAAATTCTCCCTGCCACTTTCTGGGTAAATAGAAAAAACCATCAATTAGAGGAGTTTTCTGCTCATACCAGGTTACGGGATACCAATTGCCAAAATAGGGAATTTTCTCTCCTTCTTCTATCGTTTCCGGTATCTGCAATAGAATTCGTTGTGTCTGTTGGTTGATGACTTTTTTGATCCATAGTTCTTTTGAAAGAATGAATTTCTGAATCTCACTCATGGAACAACGAAACGGAGCTCGGACAATCATAGAGCCTCCCGCGGTAATTTCGATAGAAACAGTCTTCCTGCGGGAGCGTATTAGCTTATAGTTCGTCGAGACTGGCAAAAGTATATCCTTGTTCTGTGAGTGACTTAACGATGCGTGGTAGTGCCAGAATG
>JAQVYZ010000077.1 GCA_028708485.1 Caldisericia bacterium
AATGGCCGGAATGATCGGTTCGATCTCATAGAGTCGGTATAACTGTTCATCCGTTTCAATCCCACCGCAGCGTAAGGTTCTCACCTTCTCAATCGCTTCCTTGGCTGTACATCCCCCCATCATACAATGCAGGGCAGCAAAAAATCCGGCACGCCCTAAACCGGCATGACAATGCAAAAATACCGACAGCTGCATCTTTTTATAACTGGCAAAATACCGAAGCGCCTGAAAAAGCTGTGACCAGGTCGGGGTGGACATATCCCGAACGGGAAGGGAGATAAACTCTGTAAACAGATTCTCCTCAAGAGGTACCGGGTAGGGATCTTCCGTTACATTCATTACAATGCGAAAATGAACCGCTAATTCATGTAAATCCTCTTGTGATGGAAACCGTCCAATCGCCAGACAAGGTTTTTCTATCCATGTAAAGTCTACAGGCATTGCAACACTCCTCTGATAATATCATCCAAGGGGATAGCATCTTTTCGGATAAGGATCTGTTCCGCTTTAAATCGAATCCGGTTCCCGAACTCATTCACGAGTGTGCTGATGTGATGTACATTCAGGTCGAACCGGCGGGAATCTTTCTTAAACGTAAATACCACCAGGTTCTCTTCTGTTTTCACCCCGTTCAATCCCTTTTCAAACGCCAGCATACGGAGTTCCAGGTTTTTGTAGAATTCAGATAAAGCCGCAGGTGGGGGTCCAAACCGATCGCGGATCTGGTCTTCCATCGCCAGAAGCTCTTTTTTGGACTGCAGAGAAACTAACTGCTGATACAGAGCCAACCGTTCCCCTTCATCCCGAATCATGGTGGAAGGAATATAGCCGGTAATCGGAAATTCCGGAAAGAGAACTGCTTCCGCTTCTTGTGCAGTTGACTGTGACGACTTAATCTCGTCCATTGCTTCTTTTAAAAGCTGGACATACAGGTGATATCCAACCGCTCTGAGGTGTCCGGATTGCTCGGATCCGAGGAAATTCCCAGCTCCTCTGATCTCAAGATCCCGTAAGGCTATTTTCAGACCGGATCCTAACTCAACAAATTCCTTAATCGCTTCAAGCCTGGAAGTCGCAGTTTCTGTAATCGCCAGATCCTTCGGATAAAAGAAATAGGCATAGGCTTTTCGGTTGGAACGTCCAACCCGCCCCCGCAACTGATACATCTGTGCTAATCCCAAACGATGCGCATCGTCAACTAAAATAGTGTTTACAGTGGGTATGTCGATTCCAGACTCAATAATGGTCGTGCATAAAAGCAGCTGGATCTGCCCTTCCAAAAAAGAGGTGATAATATTATCAATCTCTTCTCCGTTCATCTGTCCGTGAGCCACTCCAATCCGTATATCCGGTAGAAGTGCGGTCAATTTTTCTTTGACTTTTTCAATATCCTTGATGCGGTTATGAACATAATATACCTGTCCATCCCGAGCTATTTCAAAACGGATAGCGCTTACGAGCGCTTCTTCATCGAAAGGCATCACATAAGTCTTCACCGGTTTACGTCCTTCTGGAGAGGTGTCGATCCGGGAAATCTCCTTGATGCCGGAGATAGCCATGGATAATGTTCTGGGGATAGGTGTTGCCGTCAGGGTTAGCACATCGACGTTTTCTTTTAGTTTCCGTATTTTTTCTTTATGGCGCACTCCGAATTTATGCTCTTCATCGATTACCAATAAACCCAGGTTTTTAAACACCAAGTCTTTGGAAAGTATCGCATGCGTACCGATGACCAGGTCAATTTTTCCCTCCTTCAATCCTCTCACAATCTCCTTTTTCTTCTTGTCGCTGATTAACCGGGAGAGAATCTGGAGGTTGATCGGATAAGGCGCAAACCGTTCCTTAAACGTCTCAAAATGTTGGCTGGCCAGGATAGTGGTCGGCACCAATAAAGCAACCTGGTAGCCTTCCATAATCGCTTTAAACGAAGCACGGATCGCTACCTCTGTTTTCCCGTAGCCAACGTCGCCAGTAACCACTCTGTCCATGATTTTTCTGGATTCCATATCCTGTTTTACATCCTGGATCGCGACCAGCTGATCAGGCGTTTCTTCATACGGAAATGACGATTCCATCTCCTTCTGCCAAGGTGTATCCATATGAAATGCAGTACCATTCGCCATTTCGCGTTGGGCATAGAGGGCGATCAGATCTTTTGCGAGTTCTTGTACGCTTTTTTTCGCTTTTTCTCGAATTCTTTCCCAGTCGGAAGATCCAAGTGAATTTAATTTTACATGCTCCGCTTCCCCAATATACTTATTGACGGCATTGATTCGTTCAGGAGGCACATACAACATGTCTCCGCGGTCATACTCCAATAATACAAATTCCTTTTCTTTGCCTTCTAGGTCTTTGACGACCTTTAATCCGCGGTAGATGCCCACGCCATAATTATAATGAACCAGTATATCCCCCATTTTCAGGTCTTCGATCGACTGGATCGGGATCCCTTCACGGAATTTCCTAACCGGTTTATGAGGTCGTTTCCACCCAAACAGCTCTTTGTCAGTCAATAAAGTAACTTTTTGGGAAGGATAATGAAAACCATCGGACAGATAAGAATCTACCAAAACAATGGAGTGGGTTTCCCCTTCGAGTCCTATCTGAGTCAAAATCTCTTTCACCCGTTTATATTGTTTCGTGCAAATGATCAGCTGATGATTCTTGACGGAATACTGCTGGATCACGCTTTTATAATCCCCGGTGGAAAGCCCCTCGATACTGTGGATCGGGAGAGCGATTTTCTGGGGAGTGGTCTTGTTTAATGGAGAGGAGCTTAAACGAATGGTTTTCGGAAAACTTTCCAGTTTTTTTCTTGATCGCTGGAAATATTTCTCCCAAGGAAGCGAAAGGATCTCCCGCTTCTCTCTTTCCATCACCACGATCTCATAAGATTCTGTTTGAAAAAGCTTGATTCCCTCTTCTAATAGAGTCGGCTGCACCAAAAAAAGGAAGGAGTCTTCCGAAAAATAATCGGTCAGTATTTTTTCTTCGTCACGGGAAAAAGGCAGATAATGCTCGATACCGGAGAAATAGATCCCCTGCTTAATTTCAACGAGGTCTTTTTGGATGATATCAGAGAGGTCATTCGGATTTTTTTGGAAATAGACGGTCAGTTTCTTATCCAGCTGTTGGATCGCCTCCCGGGTGTATAAAAAATGAGAAAAAGGAATGATCGAATAGGATTCGGTTTTTTCAATGCTAAGTTGAGTGACAGGATCAAAGAAACGGATACTCTGAATCTGGTTCTCAAAGAATTCAATCCTGGCCGGTTGATTCGAGGTGGGACTAAAAATATCCAGAAGACCTCCCTTGATACGAATATCCCCCACTCTTTCGACGGCGACTTCATTACGGTATCCGAATTTCTCCAACTGTTCCATCAGGGTGGTAAAAGAGATCTCTTCCCCAACTGTCATTTTCATCGTGACTCTTTCCAGTTCCTCCGGAGAAAGAACCGGTTGAAACACAGCACGGTTCGTTGTGATGACAATCTTCTGCCCAGGCTGCTGCAATGCATGCAGGACTTGCATCTGCTCGCCGATAACCTCCCGGGGTAAAGAAACCTTTTCATATGGAATCTGGGAACCGTCGGGAAAAATATACAATTTGGATTGTAATGTCGGGGGAAGCAAGTCGTGCAGATTGGCATAAATCCTCTCACAATCACCCTCTCCCGGCACAATGATCAGCATAGAGGAGAATGGATGAGTGGCAACATGTGCGATAAACAAAGAGGAGACAGCATTGGTTGCATTATAAAGATGAATCGGTTCCCGGGGGAAGGGAGAAGGGAGAGTTGAAGTAAATAAAGATTGAAAATAAGAGAGAAGAGGCTTATTCATCATCAATGGTATTTTTTCGGTTAAACCGATTGGCTGCGTGATGAAAACCATTCTCTAACCAGCTTTCAACCGCATCTCGTAGGTCAGGCATCCGATTTGTAATCTCTTGTTGCTCATTTTTTGAAAAAGAGGATAAAACATACTCTACCGGATCTTCGTACGTCCCGGGACGACCAATCCCGATCTTCAACCGGGCAAACAAATCGGTATGCAAAGATTGAATGATCGATTCAATCCCGCGGTGCCCACCACTGTGCCCTCTGTTTTTGAAGCGTATCTGAAGAAACGGCAGATCCAAGTCATCATGCAGGATTAAAATCCGGTTGGGGGGGAGAGCATATTTTTGTACGATCTGCCCGACAGCTTTACCGGACAAGTTCATAAAAGTAGCTGGTTTTACGAACAGGATGTGTTGTGCCGACGGTAAGGTAGCCAGCCAGGTAACCGCAAAACATTCAATACGTTTCTGACTGGGCTTGTATTGCTTTTCCAAATAATCAACTACCAAGAATCCGATATTATGCCGGGAGGTCAGATACTCCTTGCCAGGATTGCCTAGCCCGAATACTGCATAATTTATTTCTTCTTGAACCACTTTTTTATTTTTTTCATTTCTTGATTGATCTCTTTCAGGTTTTTTGTCATCTCAAACAAGAGATTCATCATTAATTCGCGTGTATCGGTTTCTTCTAAACCGGAAAAACGGGGTGAGAATTCTTTCGGATAGTCTGCAAAAGGGCGGTTGGAAAAAAAGGCTGAATATAAACCATCATCCTCCCCATCCAATTCCCAATCTTCTTGGTCAACCCATTCTTCGGATTCTTCCAACTCATTGATCTGGGAGATAATAGAAATCCTCTGCTGAGCTTGGATTTCGTCTATTGGTCTTTCTGGCAAATTCGCAGAATTTAAAAAAATAGTAGGAAAATAGAGGAGAGAGCTGTTTTCGGATTTACAGAACATATGGTATGTCTCCTGGAATTCCACCAGTGCATAAGGAGAAACCATATATGTCTCCCCGGTTCGTGTCACAAAAATCACAGATCCCTTGATAGGTTGTTCTTTTTTAAGTACTTCAAATTGCTCCAGGTAAATTTGGAAATAATCTTTTTCTAGGATGACATATTTGTTCCAAAGTATTTTTTTGGCCAATTCTGGAAACAAGGAATCTAAGGAATCATTCACATCAACCAGTTTAACAAGGCAAAGTGCTTTGTCAGATCGAATTAAAGCTACCTCCGGACTTAAGTTTTTCGACCGGATATGAGCATCTTTCAGTTCATCGAGCAACAATTGCTTGACGAACCGCTTTGCTTTCAATAAATTCTTTTCTGCCAAATCAAACCTCCCACGCTAAACTCATTTTATTATACCGTTTTCGCGAATAAACCAAATCATCCCCCTGTAGAAATAAATCATGTATAATTATGTGAATAAGGTTTCAGATACAACCAAAGGAGATATGGGTGAAAAGAGTAAAGTGGTTTATCGTACCGGGTTTATTGATTGCCATCGCATTATTTAGTTTTTCCTTATTCCAACAACAGGTACAGATGCTGCAAAGCGATCCAGCTCCATTGCAAACTCAAGAAGAAATTGAAAAAACATGGAACCGTCCCACTCCGAAAAAATCGATTGTCTCTAATACTTTGATTATCAGTATAACAGGTATAAAACAAAGTGATATTCCAAATGCAAAACAATGGCTCTCGGATATAAAACCTGAAGTTGTCAATGGAGTCTTTACCCATGCAAACACTCAAGATGAAACCTATTTCCTTTTTCAACTTCTCTCCGGTCAAAAAGAGAGTCTGAATAGTGCCCATACCGTGAATGGCTACCGCAATACTGATCACCTACTTCACCTTGCCCGGTATTATAAAATGGGAATCTCTGTTTATTCTTCTCTGCCTGGTTTTCCACTGGACAATCCTGTCAATGTTTTGGATGAGATTAAAAAAACAGGCATCTCCTCCGGAACCAACCAAGTCTCTTTTGTGAATATCAATGTAGACA
>JAQVYZ010000078.1 GCA_028708485.1 Caldisericia bacterium
GGGAGAAGTGTTTAAAAATGAAGCATTGGATGTCATGATTGGCAGTCTTCCCATTGAATTCAATGAGAAGGAAAAAGAAGCGGTCAAACTGAACATGCTGAAGATCTTGCACGAAAAATACCAGATCACAGAAGAGGATTTCTTAAGCGCTGAACTGGAGATTGTTCCCAGAGGAGAAGCATTGGATGTAGGATTTGACCGCAGCATGATTCTTGGATACGGTCATGACGACAGGATTTGTGCCTATACTTCTTTGAAAGCGCTGTTGGATATGACAGAACCTCCTGAATTAAGCTCATGTGTGCTATTACTCGATAAGGAAGAGATTGGTTCTGAAGGCAACACGGGTGCCAAGACCAAAGCAATCGAAGAATTCTTTGAAGACCTGATCGCACTCAGTGGTGAAAATATACGTTTATCGAAGGTGTTTGCTAAATCCGCATGTCTTTCCGCGGATGTCAGCGCAGCATTAGACCCTCATTTTAAAGATGCCTTCGAGGAGAAGAATGCCCCCTATTTCCATAAAGGCATTGTGTTGTCGAAATATACCGGCGCCGGCGGAAAAGGCGGTTCTTCAGATGCTTCCGCTGAATTTGTCGGAAAAATCAGGCGTTTGTTCAATGAGTACAACGTGAAATTTCAAACTGCCGAACTCGGAAAAGTAGATGTAGGCGGTGGTGGTACCGTAGCTAAGTATTTTGGTGAAAGAGGGATGGAAGTGATTGACGCCGGCCCTGCTCTACTATCAATGCACGCTCCTTATGAGATTTGTGCAAAAGATGATCTTTACGAAACATACAGAGCTTATTCAGCTTTTTTAGCGCATCATAAGTAAGAAATAATCAATCAAAACAGGCGGATCAGATAGATCCGCCTGTTTTTTTATCCTAGTGAGTATCCTTCTTAAACAGATACGAGGATAACCGATCCCCCATAGCTAATTTCATGAGAAAAAACAGAACAGAATTGACTCCACTATGAATCAAGTTAAATGGGATGATCGTCGGTATAATCATGAGTTTTACCGTTTCTAATGAGACATTGAGATAAATAGGCGTAATCAAGAGATTGCCAGGAACCATGATACCTACCCTGGCTAAAGTGCCTAATGCCAGTCCCAAAAAAGTTGGAATCGGACTTTTGGATTTCCTACGAGCAAACAAACTGAATATCACGACAAACGCAGAAGAAGCCAAAAAGTGCATCAAGGTTCCCCAACCTCCGCCGTCACCACCGCGCATTAATGTATACAGAATCGCTTTTACAGCGACTGAAATCATCCCCCATAAGGGTCCAAATGCATATCCTACCCAAAGTAAAGGGATATCACCGGGTGCATATTTCAAATATGGAGCGGGTGGGAAAATCGAGAACGCAAAAAATACCTCTAACACAACACCAAAAGCAGTCAATAATCCTGCTTGAACTAACCTTCTTGTCCTAAACATACAATCCTCCCCAAAGTTAAATTACATCAAGGCATTTGGGGAAAAAGACATCATCTTCTTCCATCCAGACTTTACTGTCGGCTCCGGAGTCTCACCGGATCTGCTTACGCTCGCGGGCTTTACCGCCGGTAGGGAACTTCCCCCTGCCCTGAAGACATAAAAAATATTACTCGGTTTTGATTCGTTTTCAAGTATTGCATTCTTTGAAAAGACATTGAATTGCTTTTTTTCTTTATTTCTACTTATAATGGAATACGATGAAAGCATTCAGAAAAAAGATTCATTTTTGGCTATGGATTATGATGATTTTAAGTGTTTCGCCAATTCTGTTGTTTTTGGTTGGTTGGTGGGGATCTGTTGCATTTATTCCTGAACCAAAAATATGGATTTTTGCTTTATCCGGATTCATTTTTGGGATTTTGTTGTCTTTTTTATTGTTCAAGAAAGTGATTCAAAATCTTTTTTCGATACCCTATATTATCCTGGTTTTCATCTATATTTTCTATTTTATTGGAATATATGGTTTTTTCATGGGCTTTGTGCCACCAGTTGTTTTATTAAGCATCCCTGCCGGATCCTATCTTGGTGAAAGAGCGAGAACCTGCACTGAGATAGAAAAACAAAGAATTTTGAATAGAGCTATGATATTTACTTTGCTATGTCTTTTCATTGGTTGTTTTACAACAGCTTATTTAGCATTAAGAGAAAAAACAATTGGTTTACAGGTACAACATATGCTGGGTCTACCATTTCTTGTTACGCATTTCATGGTTTGGGTACTGATTATTGTTGGATCGCTTTTGCTGTTTATTGTTCATCATTTTTTGATAGCGTTTTGTTTTAAAAAATTCTCATCTTGACAGTCTTTTTTAATAAATTTAGAAACTTTTTTCGTTTTTTGATTAAGTGAAGGAGGTATTATGAATCGAGTAGTACATTTTGAGATTAGTGCGGATGATCCAACCAAGGCTGCAGATTTTTATTCAAAGGTTTTTGGCTGGGAAATAAAAAAATGGGAAGGAGAGTTTGAATATTGGTTGGTTATGACTGGAGATGAAAAAGATCCAGGCATCGATGGGGCGATTATGAGAAGAAGTTACCCCAAAGGCAACGGCACTATTAACACCATTAGCGTAGAAGACGCGGACCAATCTAAAGAAAAGATCATACAAGCCGGTGGTAAACAAGTGACTGATTTTGAGATTATTCCAAAAGTGGGCAAATTTGCCTATTTTGAAGATACGGAAGGCAATATGTTTGGTGTTTTGCAGTGGAAAGGCTACATGTAAAAAAATATATTGGGACTGTCCCAATTTATTTTTTTTTCTGAAATTTAATGGGAATATTGTTACTATAGTGAATTGGTTGTTAGTAGCGGTTAATTAAAGCTTGAAAGGAAAGAATATGGATAACAAAGAAATCATGCTGGAAGCCCTGAGAGGTGTTGAGGATCCGGAATTACACCAGGATATTGTATCTTTGGGGATGGTGAAAGACCTGCAGGTTTCCCCGGAAAAAGCTGTACATCTAACGATTGCTCTCACTCAGGAAGGTTGTCCGTTGAAGCATGAGATCGGGAATAATGCCAAACAGGCTTTACTCAATGCAGGTGCTACAAATGTGATCATCCAATTTGGGAAACTTTCCGAAGAAGAGAAGAAAAAAATCTTTGCGAACCGTCAAGTTCCGGAACAAAAACCCATCCAAAAAGGATCCATTAAACACATCCTTGCAGTTGGCTCTGGTAAAGGCGGCGTCGGTAAGTCCACCGTTGTGACAAATCTTGCGATCGCTTTACATCAAAAAGGCTGGAAAGTAGGCGTTCTGGATGCAGATGTGTTGGGTCCCAATATCCCAACGATGTTTCAAATCCAGAAAAAAGCTTTCAGTCAGGGCGAACACATCGTCCCCATCGTGAACCATGGCGTAAAAGTCATGTCTATAGGTTTTTTGCTCCCGGATGACAACACACCGGTCATCTGGAGAGGTCCCATGATTTCCTCCTCCATTGAACAGCTATTTGAAATGACTTTGTGGGAAGAATTGGATATTTTGTTAATCGACTTGCCACCCGGTACCAGTGATACGATGCTAACGGTAGCACAAGCCCTTCCGATTGATGGAGGCTTGGTCATCACCACCCCTTCGAAAGTTTCAGAAAACGATGCGACCAAATTTTTAAAAACATTTGAGAAGCTTAATGTGCCACTGTATGGCATCATCGAGAATATGTCCTACTTTATCGCACCCGATACCCAGAAAAGGTATGATCTTTTTGGTACCGGGGGAGGGCAAAGAATCAGCCAATTATCCAATATTCCTTTGATCGGGCAGATTCCGTTCGAAATGGAAACCGGCGCTTGCGGGAATGGGGAAGAACCGGTAGTGGTGTCCTGCCCAGCCTCGAGCAGCGCTCAGGCTTTTAGCAAGATCGCTGAGTTATTGATGAGCCAGCTCACCAAATCTAAATAAAGAGTAGAGTAAAGCAGGGAGTATCCTTACCCGATTTTCTCCGGTAGGGATTCCCTGGTTTTCTGAAATGTCGCAAACAATTCGATAATGTTATAAGCGTGGTCTGCTGCTCTCTCCAGGTTAATGATGATGTCGGTAAACACCACCGCAGTATTAATTTCCGTCTCTCCTTTAATATAGAAAAGGCAATGATCACTTCGAATCTCTTTCACCAATATATCAATTTTTTCTTCAATTTTGGTTCCTTCAGCCAGCAAAGAGGGTCCTTGTTCATAATTATCCATAATGAAAATCGCTCTTTGCAAATTTTCATTCACTAAAGTAAATAAGTCTTCAATCTTTTCATTGATCATAGACGTCATTTTTACGTTATTTTCATAGATATACTCTGAGAATTCATACAAATTGGTCGCATGGTCTCCCCATCGCTCGATATCATCGACTACCTGCATCAACACCAGTGACCGTTTACTCTCATCTTCCGTCAGTTGGACTTCATACAAACTTCTCAGGTATTTTAACGTTTCGCGTTGAATCTCATTAACAAGGTTTTCCAAGTCATAGAGTTTCTTGGATTCCGAGTAATGAATTTTCCCGGTGATAGCGGATATTTCTAATTCTAGCATCTCCTTTGCAATAACAGCCATTCTTTTGATTTCGCTCTTACAGGCATCCAAGGCTAACGAGGGCGTGGGGATTAAACGTGAATCCAAAAACTGAGTGCCCATATGAAATTCTTTCTCCTTCGTTTTTAATAAACCTTTGATGATTTTCGCGAATAGCTTTACTTGCCATAACCAAAAAACAGACCATACTACATTAAAAACGGTATGGCTGTTCGCGACGATTCTGGCAGCTGAAGTCATATTCAGCGCTTCTGAAATCCAAATAATTCCATTTGTAAAAAGAGGAATGAATGGATAAATCAACATTACGCCAACAAAATTAAACAAGAAATGGGCTAAAGCGACTCGTTTTGCGTTCAAGTTAGCTCCAATAGAGGCCAATCCTGTTGTCAGGGTTGTTCCAATATTGGCGCCCAATACCAGTGTGACAGCGCTTGATAGTGTTGCAAACAAGCCCTGGCCTGCCATGCTGACTACAATGGAGGTAGTCGCGGAGGAAGATTGGACTAAAGCGGTAAAAATAGTGGAGGCGATGATCCCGGTAAATGGTTTTTGGCCAAAAACAGATAACATATCTAAAAATGGCTCGTACTCCTTTAACCTGCACAAGCCTTGCTCCATTAAGTATAATCCAATTAATAAGCAACCGAATGACACAATCGCCATTCCTACATATTTGCTTCTTTTCTTTTTCGATACCATATAAATAATCAATCCGATAGGCAGCAAATAGAATCCCCAGATTGAGATCTTAAAAGCGATAATTTGCGCGGTGATGGTGGTGCCGACATTCGCACCGAATATAAGACCCAGCGATTGATCAAAAGTCAGTAGTCCGGAATTGACGAACGCTAAAGTAATCACAGTCACAACCGAGGAAGCTTGAATCATCGAGGTGACTATCAATCCGGTTAAGAAAGCTTTCATCGGAGATCGCGTAGCGTTCTCGAGGATGCTTTTCATTCTCACACCGGCTACTTCTTTGAGGGAATCACTAAATGTGATCAGTCCATATAAGAAGATGCCAACACCGCCAACGATAAAAGCTATTTCCATCGGTTTTAAAAACATATTTCCTCCTCTTCCCTTTCCTCTTTATCCTCTAAATCACAATATTGATTGTTCTGTCAGGGATGATAATCCATTTTTTTATCGTTGCATTTTCCAAACACTGTTGCACTTTCTCACTCTCTAAGACTGTCTTTTTAATGATTTCTTCTTCTAAACCGGGGACTACTAGTATCTTATCTCTCAATTTTCCATTGATCTGGACAGGTATTTCAATCAA
>JAQVYZ010000079.1 GCA_028708485.1 Caldisericia bacterium
GAATGGTGGTGTTTGCATGGTAAGAACCCACTCCTCATCCTTCAGAAGCTCTCTTTTCCCGGTTTGGATCTTGATCACCATATGATTCTCCTTCACCGGATCCGCAAATGTTGCCACATTCAGCCTTACTGTCAACAATACCGCTATCATGACCATACACCACATCGTTTTTCTAAACATGCTTGTTATTTTACCCTATTTGCTCTGGAATAGAATATGACGTGCTTTGAAATAAGTTTATTCTGTGTTGAAAAATAAAAAAAGATGTAAAATGTTCTCTATGAAATGGATAAATTCGCTTTGGAGTATTTTATTGGAAATCGGATTTGCCTTTAGCTTGATATTATTTCTAACTGGGATTATTTATCTGTTGGCAATCTATTTATGAAGCTCTTTAGATTTCATGATATCCCTTTGATACTCTATCTGACTGGGAATTTTATTTTCTTTTTTTCTTTTATTACCCTTATTCCAATCGTGATTGCTTTTATAACATGTGAATGGGCTGAATTAATTTCATTTTCTTTTACTTTTTTTCTTTTTATCACCATAAGCCTTCTATTCACTTCTTTCTCTCCTAATCAAAGAGAGATAAAATGGTTGCATGGTATGGCTGCCACAGCATTAGTTTGGTTGGTTGCGATGTTGATTGCTGCCATTCCTTTGTATTTTTCTTCTCATTATGGTAGCTTCCTTGATAGCTGTTTTGAAACAATGAGCGGTATTACCACAACTGGTTTAACATTAACAAAAGATTTGGATCATTTACCAATTAGCCTGAATATTTGGCGTCATTTGTTACAATTCATTTGTGGTCAAGGTATTATAGTACTTTCGTTGGTCTTCTTAACTCCGGTCGGAGTCGGTTTTCAAGCCATGGTGGGAGAAGGCAAGGATGAGAGGTTGCTTCCCAACATCCGCGGCACCAGCAAATCCATTTGGAGCATCAGCATGATCTTTTTTGGGATTGGTGTATTATGTCTGACTATCATCGGTTTAACATACGGCTTGTCTTTTCCATGGGCGTTATTCCATAGTTTTAGTATTTATTGTTCATCCTGGAGCACCGGGGGATTTCTGCCTCAGTCGCAAAGCATGCTATATTACCATAATATTTGGTTTGAAGCCATTGCGGTATCGTTTTTTATTTTAGGTTCCATCAACTTTGGGCTTCATTTTGTTGTTTGGTACAAAGACAGAAAAGAACTTTTTAAAGACATAGAGATCAAAACGATGATTGCAACCACTTCAGTCCTAACGTTATTCTTAGCCGTTGGTTTGATCAAAGATTCCATTTATTCCACTCTTTTACCTCTTACCAGGAAAGGCTTATTTCAGTTAATGTCCGCACATTTTGGTGCAGGGCAGTGTAATATTTATAGCCAACAGTTTCTTACACAGTGGGGAGACTTTGGTTTAGTCGTTATTATTTTAGCGATGATGTTTGGTGGTTCTGCTTCTTCTACTGCGGGCGGATTTAAACTGTATCGAATCGGTGTATTTTTTAAATCAGTTTTTGCTGACATTAAAAGACTTTTGCAACCAAAAAACAGCGTTATCATTGATAAGATTCACCATATACAGGACATCGTTCTGACCGATAAAATTATGAAAAACTCTGTTATCATCATCATGTTGTACATTGTAACTCATTTGATTGGAGCATTAGCCGGAATGTTAGCCGGAAATTCCGCGATTGCATCTTTATTCGAGGCAACTTCAGCCACAGCCAATGTCGGTTTAAGTACCGGCATTACCAATCCGGCTATGCCCTCTTATCTCAAGATCGTTTATATTATCACTATGTGGATGGGCCGGCTAGAGTTTATCGCTACCTTTGTTTTGATTGCCAGCTTCTACAGAGATATAAAAAGCCAATTTACCCATGAAGTTATTATTTAAGTCTCTGTTACTTTATCTTTTATTGCCTATCAGTTTCGCTTATAGCAACGTTACACCTATTACATTTACAGTGAGTGAATTGATTAATGGGAAACAATTGTATAATAATCTGGTGATTCAATTCCAGGGAGAGGTTATTGGACAGCGTCTTTCCAGAACCTCACACGTTTGGATAAATATCCAGGATGCTGATCATAATGCGATCGGCGCTTACTTACCGAGAGAGATGTCTGAACTCATTCAGTATTATGGTACTTATAAAACTCGTGGTGATAAAGTCCTGGTTGAAGGTGTATACCATATAAAGTGTGAAGAACATGGCGGCGATACGGATATACATGTACAAAAGCTTGAAGTTCTTCAGGTTGGTTCTGCAAGAGATACGGATAAATTGAATTTAAACCTGATTATTGGTTGTTTTATCCTGTTTTTTGTGATCCTTTATCTGTTCTATCGAAAAAAAAAGAAATCCCAACAAGCATCCATATAAAAGACGTTCAAAAGCTTTCATCTTTCTGATTTTTTTCTACAATCCATATATTAAGAACCAATTTCACCCAGGAGGATTGTAATGAGTAAGAAAACAAAACATATTATTCATGAATATGCCGACAAGATGCAGCAGAAAAGCAATCGAACGATTCGCTTTGTTGTTCTTTTAGTTATTCTGGCTATCTCAACCACCTTAGGAATCCTGCACCAGAAAATCCGGACTGCGAATGTTGATCAGTTATGTCCTTTCGGCGGTGTCGAATCCGCTCTTCAATGGTTTACAAAAGGAACTTTTCTGCCAAAGATCGCCATTTCCAGTTTTATCCTCTTACTATTTGTGCTGATTGTCACTTTCTTTTTCAAAAGGGCATTTTGTGGTTTATTCTGTCCGATGGGAACTTTACAGGAAATTTTCGAAAAAATCGGAAAACTGGTTTTCAAAAAGCGTTATCATATAAAAGATACCTTTGACAGACCCTTGCGTTGGGGAAAAATAATTGTTTTGTTTGTTTTCGTCATCATGTCTTGGGTTACCGGTCAGTTAGTCATTCGTCCTTATGACCCGTGGGCAACCTTTCATCATCTGACTTCTGCGGATCTTTTTCCTGGATTTATCATTGGTTTTATCCTCCTTATTGTCACATTATTGTTGTCAGCCCTGTATAGCCGTGTTTTTTGTAAATACTTATGTCCCTTAGGAGGTTTCCTGTCTTTGCTGTCACCATTCGGTTTTTATCGAATCAGCCGGAACGACAAAACCTGTATCAATTGTAAAGCTTGCGATAAAATTTGTCCGATGAACATTGACGTCTCAGTGACCCAGGATGTAACTGATATCGAGTGTATCGGATGTAATGAGTGTATTCATATCTGTCCGGTAAAAGATTGTCTAGTCATCCAAACTAAAAATAAATCCAGGCTGACCACTAACGGGGTATTAACCATTATTCTTGTTTTATTCATCATGATCACCGGTATTTTTACCTTATCCGGGCAGTTTAAATGGGTGCAAAGCACATTAACTCAGCAAGTCCAGGAATCTCAGGAAAAAAATGTAGCGTTATCTCCTGATAATATCACCGGTCAAATGACTTTTCAGGAAGTATCCGAAGCATTTAACATCCCCATGGAAGCGTTTAAAATAGCTTTCTCTTTTTCTGTTGAAGAAGAAACGATTCCCTTTAAAACTTTGAAAGAAACCAAAGAATATGAGACCGAACAAGTCAGGGAATTCGTAAAACAATACCTGAAAGGCATTCAGGAGCCTTAAGAAGAGAGATATATATATAATGAAAAAAATGGGGTTAATCGGGGGTACATCTTGGCATTCTACTTTGGAATACTATCGATCTATCAATCAGCAAGTTAATGATCATTTTCATGGGAACACCAACCCTCCTCTTTGGATTGCAAATTTAAACCAGCAGGAAATGCACCAGCTTCAACAGGCTGGTCAATGGGGCGTCATTTCGGATATCATTCTCCAAAAAGCTACTCAGTTGCAAGAAATCGGTATTCAAGCATTGGCTTTGTGCGCCAATACTCCCCATAAAGTGGTTGAGAACATCCAACCTAAACTGCGCATCCCTTTTATCCATATTGCCCATGCTGTTGGAGAGGTTATCCAGCAACGTGGTTGGAAAAAGATTAGCCTATTGGGAACACGGTTTACAATGAATGAAGATTTTATCAAAGGTAAACTGAACAGAGAGTTCCAGATAGAGATATTGGTACCGGATGATCCTACCCAGTTTGAGATACAACGCTATATCGTGCAGGAATTTTCCCTCGGTACTTTTAGTGCCGAAGCGAAACAATATTTCCTGGATAAGATAGGGAAATTTGCAAAAGAAGGAGCAGAGGCAGTGGTACTGGGATGCACTGAAATACCACTGCTGTTAAAAGGCATAAAATGCCCCATACCGATAATTGACTCGATGCAATGCCACTGTGACAAAATTGTTCATTTTATTTTAGAGGATGATTAAAAACCGATAAGTATAAAGATTTCACTCATCAGATCAAGAGCGTTTTTGGTTAGAAACAATCTTGGCGGCAGGGCATACAGCTAATCCGCCTAAAGAAGTCTCCCGCAAAGAGGAGGGCATATCCTTCCCGATCAGATCCATCGCCTTCACAATCTCATCAAACGGTATCACAGTGCGAATTCCGGATAGAGCCATCTCTGCGCAGGCAATTGCATTTACGCTGGCTATGACATTCCTCTTCACGCACGGTACTTCGACTAATCCTGCAACAGGATCACACACCAAACCGAGAAGATTTTTCAATGCAAAGGCAGATCCACTCTCAATACAATCGAAATCCTGATCCATACAATAGAGAAGAGCAGCAGCTGTAATTGCACTGGCAGAACCGTTTTCCGCTTGACATCCATGAGAAGCTCCCGATAAAGAGGCATTTATAGAGATCATCTCTCCGATCCCACCGGCAACAAATAAAGATCTGACCACTTTTTCCCTTGGAATTTGTTTATGTTGAGCGATAGTCAGTAAAGCGCCCGGTAAAACGCCAGCTGAGCCTGCAGTAGGGGAAGCTACAATTCTACCCATGCATGCATTCAATTCTGAAACGGCAAGCGTATTCATAATGACTTCACTAAATAAGGGACCTACTAAGGATTTATTATGCTGAAGCAGTTGCTTCATATGATCCGCTCCGCCTTTAATGAGTCCGCTGGAGGTGACATTTGGTTTTTGAAGTCCTTTTATGACTGATTCTTGCATCACCTGTAAGTGATAACCCATTTTTGATAACAATACAGCCGGTTCGGTTTCCTGGTTTTTGGATTCATATAATAGAAAAAATTCCGCTATATCCTGGATATCAAACTTTTTCATCTGCATCCGAACATCGCGCAAATTCTGTATTCGAATCCTGTTAGGTACTGGAATATTGGTCACTTAACCTCCTAATGCTTATCACATCCAAGATATGAACGTTCTTCCTGATGATATCCGCCACATTCTCCGGACAGTACTGGTCCAGTTTCAATACTGCCATAGCTTTTTCCGTGACAGCATCCCGGGATATATCGAGGTAGGCGATATTGATATGATGATCACCCAATACCTCTCCAAAAAATCCAACCATACCGGGGACATCTTTATATTGTATGATCAGGATATCATGCATTCCACCAAACCATACTGGCGTACTGTTGATTTCAACAATCTTGGCGGCGCCTCCACCAATTGATTGACCGGAAATCGTCAGCAGTAATTCTTCAGATTCTGAATAAAATTCGATACTGACCTCGTTTGGGTGTTTTTTGCTGTCTTTTTCACAAGAAAATTCGATTTGAATCCCCTGTTCCCGGGCTTATTCGAAAGACCCGGGAATTCGTTCATCATCCATTCGAAAGCCTAAAATACCCCCGACAATAGCTTTATCAGTACCATGCCCCATCC
>JAQVYZ010000080.1 GCA_028708485.1 Caldisericia bacterium
AATCCAATCCTGGTTGGTGGTGATCTTTCCCTCAATTTTGGTGCTGCCTGAGCTTCGCAGGGAGAGTTTTTTAATCGCGCTGTCGCCGGCTTTTACCCTACCAAAATCCAGTTTTTCCGGTTCTACGATGAGCTTTTCAACTTCTGGTAGAGTAGCCAGGTCTAAAATAATCCCTTTGGCAATTCTTTGAATTCTCTGGTTTTTCTGGTCCATCACATAAAAGAAATTCCCGTCAAACTCAATATTGGCAGGCTGCATAAACTTACCGGCATCGGCGGTAGAATTCAAGGCGGACGGCGGTTGGGAATAGCTTTCCGTATTCGGTCCCCCTGTTTCTCCATACGAATTGGCATATTGATAATTTCCATTCCGGTAAACCCATAAGGAGATATTATTTCGGACTGCATCCGAGATTAACAGCAACTGATCATTATACACATACAGAGCAGATGGTCTTTTCAGGCTGGCATCCTGCAAAGTCTGTATTAATTGCCCGGAAGCATCATACCAACTGACCCGGTTTGAGTTGGCATCCAGAATAAAGAATTGTCCTTGCTGGTTAATGGTTAACGCCAGGGGGCTTCCGATTCCCTTCCATTCCTTGACGACAGTCCCGATCCTGGAAACCTGGAGAATCCGTTGATTCCCTTTATCCGTGATATACAAGTGATCCTGGTAGTAATCCAAATCGGTGGCGCAGGCAAACGTGTATTTTCCGCTGATTTCCTTAAGGTATTTCCCGTTGGGATCAAACTGGTACACCGCCGAATGCGCATTGAGTACAAACAGATTATTTTCCTCATCCTGCGCAATACCAACCGGGAAATCCAGTCTCCCTAATCCTCTTTTGTTCCCAAATATGGACAGGAAATTCCCTTTCCAGTCATAATGTTTCACCGTTCCGGCATAACTGTCCGCCACATGAAGGCTATTCTGGCTGATGACCATCGAAGCCGGAAATACCAGCTCCTCTTCTTTTGCCTGCATGCCGTACTCTCTTTTCAATTTTCCATCCTCAGAATAGACTACTATTGCTCGTTGAACAGGGCTGGCTACCCAAACTTCAGAATCCTTGATGAATAATCCGCTGATGCCTGGTTTCCAGCAACGTACAGTCTCGCCGGGTATATTAAAATCTCGTAGTTTGCTCCCTCCGCCTTTAGAATACGCATATATTTTGTAATAAGCTGTATCCAGCATGTAAATCCAGTCATTCAAGCCAATCCGCACAGAGCTGATAATAGAAGCTTTATCCACTGTCATCGGCTGGCGTGCTTTCTTTCCTTTCTCGTCATAAAAGGAGATCCGACTGTCACCGGTTTCAGAAACCAGCAGTTCATTCGAGGAATTCCAAGCGATCGAGACCGGTCCTTTGCCTACGCTGAATTGGTTCAGGATTTTCAGAGAGGAAGCATCAATCTGGATGATCTGATTTTGTGAGTAATTGCATACCCACAATTTTCCATCCCGGTATACAATATCGGTGAGTAAACCGGGAAGGGGAAGTTTTTTGGTCAGTATAAATTGGTCATTGAAACTGTAGAGGATATCTTTACAGAGAACGTAGCACTGGCTTTTTTCATCAAAACAGAGTCCCTGCGGTTCCAGGGTGGAAAGCAATTCCTGATTGCCGGAACCCCTAGCGGAGACAAGCTTTAACGTTTTAATATCGTATTCAAAAATCCTGGATTGTTGTGCATCACAAACCCAAAGTGAGGTTTTGTGCAATGTAATACCGGAGGGATGAATCAATGTTCCGGGAGCGGGACCTTTGCCAATAATACTGATGTTTGCCAGGCTCTTTACTTGACTGACACCAAGTCCAATCACCGCGATCGCAAAAAATACAGTGAGTTTTTTTAACATAACGAACCTCCGTTCCGATAAAACAGCTCTTTTTATCATAGTAAAGTAAAGGTCAAAGGTCAAACATTCATTTACGAACTTTTCAAATAATCCGATTTCAGGTACACTATTTTCACGCACTGCAGCAGGAGGGTGATTTGAGAAATTCGCTATGGCAGAATAGAATGACCTGTTCTTTTGTCATTGTCTTGTTGTTAGGTTCGCTGATCACAACAAGCTCCATTAAGGCAGCGAATGTTGATTACCTGATCATTCTCCACCCGGGTTTGTCAGAGAGTGTGGTCAGTGAGTTTGTGACGTTTAAAGAAAACCAGGGATTCATCATGCAGGTCACCTCAGTTGACTCCATTACCCGATCCACCTCCGGAACGGATAATGCTGAGAAAATCAGAAATTACCTGAAAAATATGCAATCCAAACAAGGCTTAAAATATGCACTGCTGATCGGTGATCCTTACGATGCAAAAAATCAGGATGAACAATCTACCGGTGGTGCCATTCCAATGCGCTATACCTTTCCCCTGAAAGGAAAAAAAGAATACACCAATAAGTCGGAAGATGACGTGTACCGTGTCCCCACCGATCTCTATTATGCCGATCTATCGGGGGATTGGGATTCAGACAGAGATGGATTTTTTGGGGAATTTGGAGAAGACAAAGCAAACCTCGTACCGGAAGTCTTTATCGGAAGAATTCCTTTCGATGATGAATCGTCCGTGCAAACAATACTTGATAAATCGATGGCTTATGAGATACGGGCGCAGAAAACAAAAGAAAGCGCTTTATTGATGGCGACGAATAATTCCATGTCAGAAACTTACTCGGATAGCGCTACCCTAATGGAAGCGATGTGGAATGACTTTCTACAAAAGAATCACATCAGCCGGACCACGTTCTATGAAAAAGAAGGAGTTCACCCATCCAGTTTCGAAACAGACTATTCACTAAACAAAACAAATGTGCTCCAGCAATTGCAGAAAAAAACCGTTGGATTTTCAGTCATCGTTTCTAACGGTGGTTTCATGGATGATCTGATGAGAAGGATCTGGAAAAGAGATTCGAATTACAACGATGAGCCGGATGAAGAGGAAGGCGAATGGATATCCATACTGGATACCAATGATGCTTCAGAATTATCCCCGGAAAATACCTCTGTTTTTTTCCTGACCGGGTATATGCCCAACGCTATCGATTGGGAAGATGGGGAGTGTATCGGGAAAGAACTTCTCCTGACCAAGGCTGCTGCTGTTCTTGGCGAATCTAGGCTGGGCTATTTTACAATTGATTGGAAAGAGAAATACGATGGCGGGATGCATTCAATCCTCTATTATTTTTGCAACTCACTGACTTCCGGAAAATCCATCGGGGAATCCCTCTACAAATCCTTTGCCTATACAACAGAGCATGACTGGTATAACGCATTCTCTCACGGGAGTTTGTATGGAGACCCTTCTATCGGTCTTCAGGAGATAAAAAGTGTCGAGGTCAATCCTCCGGCTGCACCGAAAAATCTGAAAGCTACAAAGAATACCTCCCAGATTGTATTGACTTGGACCCCTTCCGTCAAAGGCACCTATTCCATAGACGGATATTCCATTTTCAGGGGAACCAGCTCAGACATTCTCTCTTATGTAACGAATGTGAGTTCTAGTGTAGCGACGTGGACTGATAATAATGTGAAAGCCGGAACCAGATACTATTACTACGTCAAAGCATTCGACATCAAAAAGAATTACTCAACAGAATCCAATACCGTCTCCATGATCATCGAAGAAGAAAAAAAAGATACCACACCACCCCGCATTATCATCACCAATCCGGAATCAGGTGCAAAAACATTGGAAGAGAGCGTATTGATAACTGGAACCATCACTGATGATGACTCAGGAGTAGACGAAGCCAGAATTAACAGTACAAAACTCACTTTATCCAAGGATGGTAGTTTCTCGCACAAAGCCCCCCTGGATATCGGCTTAAATACTTTTAAAATTAGCACATCCGATAAAGCAGGCAATGAAGATTCAGTTACCATCACTGTCCAGCGAGAAAAAGTGATACCGAAAGAAGACAAAACACCTCCCATGATCAAAGTTTTTTATCCAAAAAATGGAGAAAGCACCAAGGAAGATTCTATGGAGATCAATGGTAGAATCTGGGATGAAGGTACCGGTATTGACCGTGCAACCATCAATCAAAAGAGCTTAAAACTTATGAGCGATGGCACGTTTGAATACACCCTGCTACTATCCAACGGTACAAATAAAATCATCATAGAAGCCTGGGATAAAGCAAATAATTATAACAAAGAAGAGCTGTTTATGATTTTACAGCAAGAAACGGTGATTATTCTCATTATCGGGGATAAAAAAGCCATGATCAATGGCTTTGAGGTGCCATTAGATGTACCTCCCTCGATTATCAAAGGGCGAACATTTGTCCCCATTCGCTTTATATCAGAAGCATTTGGTGCAGAAGTTGAGTGGGATGCTGAAACCAGAACCGTCAGAATTTTTCTGGAAAAAACAAATACCCGCGTGACTTTGCAGATCAACAATACCATCGCACGTATCAACGAAAGAATCGTCACCTTGGATGCGCCTCCCACAATCATCCAGGGAAGAACCTTGGTTCCGATCCGTTTCATCGCAGAAGCTTTTGGAGCTCAGGTTGATTGGGATGGTGTCTTGAGAAAAGTAACGATTCGCTTAACTATATAATTCCAGACCTGAATTGAGGCCAATCATGAAGAAATACCCTATGTATGCTGATGATATCTGTACGCACACATCTGATGACTATGAAAAGCATCTTGGCGCAGTCATCACACCCTTGTTTCAAAATTCTCTGTTTATCCAGAAAAAAGGAGAGTCATACGGATCAGGGGAGTTCCTCTACTCCCGTATGTCGAATCCTACAGTCGAAGTCGCTGAAAAGAAACTGGCTGAATTGGAAAAAGGAGAAAAATCACTCTGTTTTTCCTCAGGAATGGGTGCCATTAGCAGCGGAATCCTATCGAGTATCGGTCATGGTGCGCATGTGATCTGTGTCAGGAATGTATACGGCCCAACCCGTAGTTTTCTGGAAGTGTTTTGTAAAAGATTTGGAATAGAGACTACTTTCGTCCCTGGATTAGAAGTTCAAGATTTTGAAAAAGCGATCCGTCCGAATACAAAATTGATTTACCTCGAAAGTCCTACCACTTTTCTATTTTGGCTGCAGGACATCGAGAAGGTCTGCCAACTGGCAAAAGCGAACAACCTCCTCACTATGATTGACAACACCTGGGCTACGCCCTTGTACCAAAATCCTATTGAGATGGGAGTGGATATCGTCATGCACACCGCTTCCAAATACCTTGGGGGGCACAGTGATATCGTTGCCGGAGCATTGATAAGCGGTGAAGAAAGAATGAATAAAATCCAGGAAGAGGAAAGAGCCTGGTTAGGCAACACTATCGATCCACACACTGCCTGGCTCATGACAAGAGGAATGCGCACACTACCGGTTCGCATGGAGAAGCATCAACAGCAAGGGATAGCGATAGCAGAATATCTGGAAAACCACCCACGAGTGCAACAAGTTTTCTTCCCTGGCTTAAAAAGCCATCCACAGCAGGATTTGATCAACAAACAGCTGAAAGGTTTCAGTGGTTTATTGAGTTTTATTCCGGCAGGAACGGATGAACAAATTCTTGAATTCGTAGATTCATTGAAATGGTTCCAGACAGGATGTAGCTGGGGAGGATTTGAGAGCCTGGTGATCCCGATTGGTTTTGGTATGGATGCAGAGACAGAAGAAAGACTGGGTGTTCCTCATGGTTTGGTTCGTATCAGTGTAGGGCTGGAAAACCTATATACTCTCCTGGAAGATCTGGACCAAGCGTTGGCAAAATTGCCATTGGCAAAAAAAAGATAATACCCCAGTTT
>JAQVYZ010000081.1 GCA_028708485.1 Caldisericia bacterium
ACCGATTTTCCAAAGCCTTTTGGAAGGATGGCTGGAACAGGTTTAATAATCCCGATTGGTTGACCAGGAAGTTACTGGCAGCAATCGATAGGGGTGACCAAAAAAGAGTAGGCAAAGGCTGATCCTCTGTACCGAGAATCTCGAGCAGCTCGTTTTCCGTTAAACCAAACCGGCTGCAATAGAGCATGGTAAACGTATCCTGAACCAGATTCTCGCGGTCGCGGTTGTAATCCTTTTCATACCGGCTCAGGATTTTATCGTACAGCGAAGAAACTGTCTCGGCGCTCAACAAATGGGTTAGCCACTCGTTTAATGAGTCATGATCGCCGTACAAACGCATTTCAAATAATAAGCTTTTCAGAAAATTAGGATTTAAGGCTTTGGGTGATTGCAGAATATGAGAGATCTGAGTTTCCGTCAATTGTTTGCGGTACTTGGATAGGTATTGAGTGATTAGATCACGGCACTCATTTTCTAAAAACGGTCGAAGCCGTAGCTGTTTAAAATTTCTTTTTCTCAGTTTGTCTACTAATTTACCGGGAGTAGTGGTGACGACTATCCTGATGTTGGGCGGTATTTCCGTTGGGAGCCAGATGAGCTCTAAGGAAGGATCAGCGTTGTCAAGGAGCTCGATGGAATCAACTAATAATACCGCTTTCCCGATCTGATTCACTTGGTATAAAGCACTCAGAAAAGAAATTCGCAATTCCTTGGGTTGATCCGGAATCTCAATATTTAGTTTGAATTTCTGGTTGATGAGGAACAAGAAACGCTTCAGCATGAAAATATAGCTGGAACTTCTCTTGGTGGAATCGACATGATGTGATATTACCGGGATATCGGGATGCTCCCTAATAAAAGCATCCACCCAATTTGCGATTAATGTCGATTTACCGGCACCGGAATCTCCTGTGATAAACAAGGGAGGATCAGAAGCGTTGACGTGCTCATTCAAAATTTTCCAGTATTCATCCTGCCTGATATAAGAATCCTTTAGCTTGCCGGCAAAGACTTCCTGCTCCTGATCTTCAATCTCGAATTCTGTGGGGATTTCATCTTCCGGATAGAGTTGGTTCAACAGTTGAGTAAAATCTTCGAGAACCCACTCTCCAAATTCGCGCGGAGAGGCATAACGCTCTTTGAGAGGATACCTGCTTTCGCGTATCTGTTTTTTTAGGGTAGTCAGCTTAACAGCATTTTCTGCAGATTCTGCTTCATAATCCGCCAGATTGGATCCTTCTGGTAAACGCTGGTTAAAACCCGGATCACGGAAATAAAAATACGCATGCATATCCTTTTCTTGCCTTAGCAAAGCCCCATACTGAATTTCCAATTCGGTAATCGACTTTCCTTGCATTTGACTAAGCCACGGATAACTTTCCACCAAATTTTCCGGTATAGAGTCGGGTGTCCAGCCATACCGTTCCCCCAGCATACAGAGGAAAAATGGTCTGGACCGGTCAATCTCATCTAAACAGATCAGGAGGGCTTTTCCTTCTGCTACTTCCTCGTCTGTGATCCCCCATCGGAGTTCTACTTCGTTGAGTGAGACACCTCTGGATTCGCATAGCGTTCTTAGTTTTGGGAAGATGTATTTGACCAATTCATCTCTCTCCGCCTTCATATCCCGAAAGGTGGAAGAAATGAATATCCTAATCTGCCTGGATTCCATTTATCATCATCAATTTCTGGGTATTCATTATGACAGTAAGTATAACACTTAACACTCTTACACAAAGAATTTTCTTATATTTCAGATTCGTTTGACAGATTAGTTTTCTCACCTGGTTTTAGTATTATCACTCTTGTTTGTGACTGTGCTTCCAACTGGTTTTTGAAATCGCCTGGATTAGCGTTTAAGAAATGCATAGGAATGACGATTTGGGCTTGTAAAATGAAGGTGGCTTTCACCGCTTCACTGATATCCATCGTATAGGTGCCGCCAATTGGCAGAAAAGCGACATCAATTTCTGGAAAATCTTCCATCTCAGGGATGATATCGGTGTCACCGGCATGATAGAACGAATACTGTGGTGTTTTGATGATATATCCCATTCCAACACCCTTTTGGTGGTTTTTTTGAGTAGAATTCCCCTGAGGAGTGTTATAGGAATGAACTACCTGAATCGAGAAAGGATCTATCATGAGTTTCTCTCCAACCTGACAAGATCGGAAGGCGCCTTTCAGGATAGAATTACATACCGGCGGGGCGATTGTAATCGTGTTTGACTTGGTTATTTTTTTGACGATGCCCGGCTGAAGATGGTCAGAATGTTCATGTGTGATTAGAATTAGATCTGCCGGCTCCTCAAAGATCTCTTTAGGCATTCCATACGTTTTGTAGGTACCCATGTAACCGGGATCAATATGAATCACTTTGTCGTTGATCCTGATTTTAATCCAAGCATTTGCGGATAAAAGGGTAATCAAAGTATTCTCCTCTTTTCCTACATTCGGATTGGCTGTGTTTATTGTAGCACAGGCACTTATTTACTCAATATTTAAGTCAACCAATTCCTGCAAACTGGATACCCAATCATCCGATGACAGGTGCTTGGATCCAACCGAGATGGCATGTGCGTTGGCATTCAATGCCATTAAAGAGTCCACTTCATGATCGCCAATCATGAGAATTTTACTCGTTGGAATCGCCAGGTCCTGACTTAAACGTTCTAGCATATCCGGTGCGGGTTTGCCATTTTTGACTTCGTCGGAGGTGATCACATGTTTTATTAACGGTTTCATCTCCCAATTCTGTAGCAAGCGTTTAACAGAGTCCTGGTTATCAGAGGTAGCGATGCAAACGGGGATTTTTTCACTAAAGAAACGGATTGCCTCCATGGCTCCGGGATTTGGCTCATGTAGTATTGATTGATCAAGATTTTCCAATGCGATACGGTTGATCTCGTCCGCAATCGATCTGCATTTCGGCCAGGGATATTGGTAAGTCAACCAAACAGAAGCGGCTACCAGAGTCATCACTTCTGATGAATAAGTCGTATATAACGGGGTATCTACGCTGTAAATCGTAGCCCCAAATAATCTGCTGGATTCTTTTTCCGTATCATACCCTAAACTCTTCGCTGCTTTCACATATTCGGAAAAAATATATTGTAATGTTTCAATACTGCCGATTAAAGTCCCATCTTTATCAAAAACGATAGCTTCTACGTTCAGTTCAACACTCTTTCCCCTGATTTTCATACTCACTTCCTTGATTCCAAATCAACCAATCTCACTACTGTTATTATACTGGAATATCTCTACACGCTTTTTCATTTTTTCTTTATAATTTGGTGTAAGATGAGGTAGATTGGCGGTAAAGAGAATGAAAGATAAATTATGGGTGAGTTTTGGTTATATTGTGAACCTGGCGTTGCTGATTTTTCTGATCTTTATCTGGTCATGGTGCTCTACGCCAAATATCTATGTTTCCCATCCTTTCCAGCATTACTTTCTTCCCCTTTTTGTGGTGGGCGTATATCTGTGGATGGTTTGGATTCTCGTTATACTCTTTATTCTGGTTAAACGTTTTTTTCTCGCTAAAAACCAATTTATTTTTTCCTATATCTGCCTGATGATCAGCCTCATTCTGTTTGTTCATTTTTCCGTTGATCTTATCAATCATTTTATCAAACCGGCATTTTTTACCGGTTGGATCCCTTATTTCAATAACACGGTATCAAAGCGGCTTCTCTATTTTTGGATCCCCTCCCATCTGAATTATCTGCTGCTCTATACGTTTATCGTGCTATCGAAAAAGGGGATAGACAATTTAATCGATTCAAAGAAAACTCAATATTCACTCTATTGGGCAATTGGATGGGTGGTTACTTTTCTTAGCGGATGTGTGTGGGCTTTTTTGCTCTCGTTTAAAGAAAAATATAATTCATGGACTTTATTGTTTGATAAAACATATATCTTTCAATCTTGGTTAAACCAAACTGAGAAATGGCCAAATCATGTTCCCATGCTGTATTTTACAAAAATTATCTTGTTGTTTGTGATCACCTGTGTGGTTTTAATTTTGCTTTTACAGCCTGATAAACCAGTTGAAAAATTAGCCGAATCCTCCACCGGATCCACCGCCTCCACCACCACCGCCCCCTGAGAAACCGCCTCCACCACCGCTACCCGAGCTATGCGAGGAAGAAGCTGTTCTGGAGAGAGTCTGGGCTGTTGATCCGAGGCTGGACAAGGAATTCATCAAACCATTCATCCCGATGAAATTGCCCGTTGAAAACATCATAGGTCGGATAATCGTGCCACTATCCTGATCGGGTAAGGTCGGAGCAACGATTTTCAGTACTTTTAAAACTACACTGGCAATCCCAAAAGCAGTCGCGTAGACCAGAAATCTTTCCCAGATAATCAGGGATTTTGGACCGTATTCCTTTAAATTGGAAAAGTCACTCATAAAGGATTTGAAAGCTTTCCATTTTGAAAATTCTTCTCTGCCGGCTTGGGTTCTCCTTTTCAGGCTTCCATGCCCGATAATAAACAGAAGTCCCACAGGAAACAGAATTAAATAGCCATAGCGGGGCGCACCAAAGAAATAGGTGGACAGAGACATTCCAAATACAAAACTGAATAGGCATAACAAAATCCCGACTATTAGAATGACGTTTGAAATGGAATGGCTTTTTTTATCAAAGTATTCTTTATCTGCTAAATCTTGCTTGACTTGGCTCATAAAGCTTTGGAAGGCGTAGTAATAAATTGTTTTGGTGGTATTAAATTTTGCTTTCAGGCTTTTGATGGTCTCTGTATCGTTTTTATCAAACAGGATTTTCTCCATCAGGATTTTTTCGTATTCATTCAGGGTGTCTTTTGCATTAGTCAGCTTCGTCATACGATACCCCCGGGTAAGAAAATTGCCAGGGATCTCATCGTATTGTATCCATTTTCTTCTGATTAGATCCAGAATAGTCGCTTGCAAGAATTTATCATTGTAAGTTTGAAAACTGAATAACAATCCTGCTATAGCGGGTCTCAAGTCCGACGGGGGTTCACGGTAATAGATGGATTCATTGGCAAGAGGAAGTTCCGCCCCGTATTTTTTAAAAAGGCTAAAGAATAAATAAATCAGATAAAGAGCCAAGGCATACAAAAAGAGTTGAATGCCATTACCGATTTTCTTCATTCTCTCGTATCTAGTAGCAGCCATTTCTCTCTCTTTGTTGGCTTCATCTGCCCATTTTGTCTCTTCTGCCACTACTTTTTCCAGAATGGTATCCTGATGAGTAGGCTGGAAAGAGAAATAAGTTCTGGGAAGCAGCACTCTCACTTCCACCACCGTATTATTAGGCACCTGGTTGATGGTTACATTGCTGGAATACTCATCCGTTTTGTTGAATTCACCCCATAACGCACCATGAGCCCAAATGCGGTAGTTATCGATCGGAATGGGGGCTTCCCATGTAATTTTGCTGGTAAATGAATCAATCGTGAAATCCCATCCGGTTCCCTGCAGTTTATAATAGAATTCTCCGTAATCCTGGTACAGAGTGATGACATTTTTAAGGACATAGCGGATTGTGAATGTTTTTGTCGTATTGCTCGCTTCAAAAAAGTAATAATATTTCCAGGTGTCATATAGATCTTCAGAATAATAAGTCCCTTTGTTTTCACTTCTGGTCGGGTCAAAAGTAAAGGGAACAATCCCTTCGGAGATAGAAAAATCAGCTAACTCACCGGCACCGGCTTTTGG
>JAQVYZ010000082.1 GCA_028708485.1 Caldisericia bacterium
TCTCTGCCAAGGCTTTGGTAGAATGTAAATCCTTCTTTTGTATCATCCATAAAAGCAAATGGATACCAAAGACTCCACAGTTCTGAAGTATAGGCCTTCCATCTCCTGCCCCAGAGAAACTGTTTGCGTATCGGCGAGTAATAAGTGAAAGTTTTCACATCCTTTGAACGGGAAAAGAATTTTTCACCGTCCCAAAGATAGACAACCCTATCTGTAACGGGCATGGTTTCAAAAGTAAACTGTTTGCCCTTGGATATTGTCAGTGTATAGGGAATGTCTGTTGTATTATCGTCTTTATCTACTTCATATGTTCCCCGAAGCATTACACTGCCATCCTTATTTATAGCAATCCCGGCATATGATCCAGGAAGTACAAGCATACCTTTTGACAGATTGTTCCTATAGCTACAACCGGCAAACGAAGCAATCAGAAAGAGGAATAAACATGTTACTATACAAATCATTCTTGCTTTTGTGTTTTTCATAATACTATATCTTTCATTTTTCCAAGGCTTGTTTCACTATCTCATAATAACACAACTGTTTCTTATACACTCCGCCAAAGAAATAGCTGGTTTCATCCTTTAGGTTTTCATCCAAAGCACCAAGATTTTTATCGATTCTATCTGTCTTATACAGGCTTTGTGTTTTTCCGTCATTTGAAACTTTGAATAGATACTTTTGATACTTCTCTTGGCTGAATTGATAGGTGATGTCATATAAGACGAAATCATAGTAAACGATATAATTTTCACAACGAACATGCTTGGGCAATTTCAGTTTCCATAGCTCTTTCCCGCTCTGTAAATCAATAAAACCGGATAGATGAGCCACAGACCAGGCATCGTCAATATCCATTATTTCAGGATATTCGACGATAGGACTTCCAAGATTCATCACATCCAGAGCGAATGGTTTTAACCAAATTATCTCCCCATCATTAGGATCAATGCAATAAGTCAACTTTTTATGACTAGGTAGGGTATGATAGGAAATATACAACCGGTCTTTGAAGATCCAACAATCAGGCATCAAGCTCTCTTCAGGAGCTAATTCGCCTAGGTGTTTTAGGATTCGAAGCTGTAACCGCCATACCTCTGTCATGGTTTCGATGTCAAAACACGATATCGTATCCTGATTGGAAACCTGATACACATACCGGTTGTTATACAGCATGGGCTCTGCCATATGACCGAGAGAGGGATCAAAGGTGATATCTTTTGCATAAGACGTATGAATCCCTTTTTTAAGCATTTCTCCCGTTTTTGAATCAATCAGATAGCCATACTCCTCTAAAGAAAAACCGTGATTATTGCGAAAGAATATTGTATTGACGTGATTACTGCTATCATCCACCGGTAACCGATAATTATTTTTTTCTAGATTCATACAAACTAGGGAAGAAGGTAAGTTAATACTGTTCCATACTATTGAGGTGAGTTTTGGATCATATTTTACCAGCTTATTATCCTCATAAAAAATGAGTTGATTGTCGTCATCGGCTATAAAAGTGACAACTTTATCCGGTTTCCATAAGACGTTGCCTGATTGTAATTCTAACACGATATAATTCTTCTGAAACAATACTACAACTTGGTCATTACAATAAATAATGTCGAATCCGTCAATACTATTGATGCTGTATGACCACATCTCTTTACCGGTTCTTACATCATAACAGGTAATTATGCTTCCTTTATTTGGAACATCCAAACTGATAAAAAAGAGATTCTTGTAAAGGTAGTTATCCTGATAGCCATACCCCTTCGGTCGTTTGTATCGAAATAATTGTTTCCCTGTCTCGCGGGAGAAGGAATACAATCCATCCTCGCACTGAGAAACAACAAATAGATCACCAAACGTGTGTGTATATTCGTGAATACCCACATCGATCGGATAGTAGATTTGCTTGATCGGGATGATCCGTTGAGGGTACTGACCGGGATCTTTGAATGGGATAATAGGAACAATGTCAGGATTGGGAGATAATTCCATCGTATCCTGCAATACCGGTAAAATAGGTAATACCTCCTCTGGAGTTGGTAAATTGGTTGATTGGTTAGGTTTTGAGCAGTTACCGTTTAGAAAAAGGAGTAGCATGATCAGAAAAATTGTACTCAATATTTTTGTTTTCATGGTTTGCTTCCTTCAAAGTTCTTTTTCAAAAGGTCACCCTCTTGCAGTTTAAAAATGGGAGTGGAAATGAGCATGCAACTACTGAGAATCATCTGAATAATAACAATCAAACATACGGTGCAACAGGCACTTCTCTTCATAAGAATTTTTGTACGGTACACAAGATTACAATTAATCATCTTGAATATGTATTTTTCCTTAAGTAAATTGTCTTTTTAAATTATTTTTTAACTGTATCGGTTAATACAAATGATTGAAAAGTAGTTTTTGTTGTTTTGTTAAATTAAACCAGATAGAAATACTTCAGCAGGCGTAATGTGAACACCCTCTTTGGTGGTAACGTTTTTATCGCCTTCCAGGGTGATGTGCCACGCTTTACAATTGGGGAACTTATTTAAAAAGTAATGCATCGCTTTTGTAGGGATATCCTCTTTTACTTTGCATTCAACACATAATACCGGCATCTGGTCTTCCGTTATCAGAAAATCCACTTCTCTGCCATCAATATCTCTGAAATAGCGTAGTTCGATATCTTTTCCTTCTGTATCTTGCTTCCAGTAAACCCATTTTAATAGATGCAACGCTATCATATTCTCAAATCTGGCTCCTTCCTCTTTTATCAGTGTCCAATCATAGTGATAGTGCTTCTGCTCTTTTTTTACTGCACGAAGTAAATTGCTTTCGAAGGGAGGAATTCGAAAAATGGCATACAGACGTTCTAAAATTTCCAGCCAGGCGGAAACTGCTTTATGACTGACATTCAAATCTTCCCTGAGAGAATTGACTGAAAGGGGGGAACCAACCAGAAAGGGAAGACGGAGCATCATAAGTTCTATTTTTTGTAGGGAAGTAGTGTTTTCTAAGCTGACGATGTCCTCTTGAATGATTCGTGTGCGATATTCTCTGGACCATCGTTGGGAGTAGTTCAAAGTGCCGGAAAAAAAAGGTTCCGGAAAACCGCTCAGTTGCAGTAATTGTTTTAACTCTGTTTTACCGGTGATACCTAATTCTGCAACAGATAAGGGAAGCATGCGAAGAAAATGATATCTTCCCTGCAGCGAATCTCCTCCGTATCGATAATAATCCAATCGTGCACTTCCGGTAACCAGGATTTTTTTAGCAGTTCCGTGTAAATCAAAAATACCTTTGAGATAAGGTCTCCATGACCTATACTTGTGAATTTCATCGAAAACCAGCATGGGAGCTTCCGGAATTTCATTTTTGAGAATGATTTCACGATGTTTTGACACATCCCAATTCAAATACACTCCATCCCTTTCCAACAGCATTTTTGCTAAAGTGGTTTTTCCAACCTGACGGGGTCCTCCGATGAAAACCATCTTCTTGGTTAAATCGTTTTTTACCTGTTCAGCCAAATACCGTTGTTTCATTTTTTTTCTCCGTTCTGTCATGCTTGCCCAAAGTATACGAGTAATTTTGCCCCAAAGCAAAAAAACTCACGAGTATTTTAGACTACAGGCAAAAATACCAACTTTTTAAAGAAAGGTAATGATGCTGTCAGAGAAAATAACTTGTTTGCGGGTGTCAACAACTCCGTCCCCTCGACACAGTTACCTTGGGCTTAAGAATGCCTCTAAACCGTGATTACTCGCTTTTTCAATGAATCGGGCTATTTCACCGGGAGGCGTTTTCATGCCTGTCTGTACCCAATCTTGTATGATGGCAACACTCCCGTTGGCTGTAAAAGTGTATAGCAGCTCCAGCTGTTCTGTATCGGAGTGCCTTGTAAACGATTTCCACTCTGCAATGCTTTTATCATGAGCGATATAGATGATTCGTTTTAGAAAGTCTTTATCCCCATGGTCAGAGAACATGATTCTGCAGAGTTCCCCGTTCTTGACAATAGACTGGCATATCTCCTGGAGAAGGGCGGAGATATTCTCGGCTTTAAGAGATTGTTCGATCGATTGTCTGATTTCTTCGTATAAGGCGTTTTCTATCTGCATGAGAAGATCATACGGGCTTGAGTAGTGGCTATAAAACGTGTTTCGGTTGATATCTGCCTGCCGGCATATTTCAGTCGGGGTGATTTTATTGATGGATTTTTTCTTCATCAACTCAAGCAAACTGTCCCGGAGAATCAGCTTTGTCATTCGAACCCTGCGGTCTTCTTTGATTGGTTTCATTTTTCTCCTTTTTTAATCACCAAAATGAAGCGTATTTATGAATAACAGTCAGTTTATCCAAGATATGTCCATTACTTGACAGATTATAACGAACTGACTGTTGTATATTATACATAATGCGATATTAATATATTGACGTTAGAAAATCAACTTATGGTTCGATACTTTTTAACAGCAACTGATAAGTAAGAATCAATCGAGTATGTAGGAGAAGTTCGATGAAAACAAAATATTTAGTTACCGGAGCAGCCGGTAACCTTGGAAGCAGTATTGTCCGGGAGTTGATCACGCAAGGAGCTGATGTTCGCGCTTTAGTGTTACCAAATGATGCTACCGCTGATTATTTACCTGGCCAAATTGAAAAATATTATGGGGATGTATTGAATAAGGAAGACTTAGAGCGTTTTTTTCAGGTGGAACAAGGCGATGAGGTGGTTGTTATCCATTGTGCCGGCATAGTCACGATTTGTTGGGATTTTGACCAGAAGGTTTATGATGTGAACGTGGAAGGAACCAGAAATGTCGTGAGTCAGTGTATTCGGTCAGATGTAAAAAAACTCGTTTACATTAGTTCTGTTCATGCGATTCCCGAACTTCCCAAAGGGCAGACAATCACGGAAATCAACTCCTTTAATCCGGACAACATTACCGGATTCTATGGAAAAACAAAGGCGATGGCTTCCCAGATTGTCATTGAGGCAGTTAATCACTTTGGATTGGATGCTTCCCTTATTTTTCCGAGTGGTATTTGCGGACCCTTTGATTACGCAAAAGGCATTGTTACGAGGCTTCTCGTGGATTGCTGTCATGGCAAGTTACCGGTAGGCGTACAAGGGGGGTATGATTTTGTCGACGTTCGCGATGTGGCGAAAGGAGTCGTCAATTGCTGTTCTGTCGGGAAAAAAGGAGAGGGGTACATCTTGAGTAACCAATATATATCTGTGGCGGAAATCCTGAAACAAGTGCATATACAGACCCGTATCAAAGAGGTGAAGCGTATGATACCGATTTGGGTAGCTTCCCTGTCCCTGCCCTACTTTGAAATATTATACAAGCTGAAGAATCTGACCCCTGTCTTTACAAAATACTCACTTTACACGTTAACCAGCAACTCAGCCTTTTCTTACGACAAAGCGAAAAGAATGCTTGGGTACTCTGTCCGTCCATTTGTAAGAACAATTTCGGACACCCTATTCTGGTTAAGGCAACGAAAAGAAATTAACTTTTAGCACGTTGCAAACCTTCAGGCTGATACACTAAGTACAGACAGTCTGGCTCATAATTCATCCAGGTTTGGACAGGCTGGCTTTTTAACGCCTCAATCAAAGGAGCCTCCGGATAAAGGAATGTCATACAGCTCTCTTTGCCTAATACCTGTGCGCCGTGCTGGAGCCATGCCACAAGAGCCTGCGGTGTCGGATCCA
>JAQVYZ010000083.1:0-911 GCA_028708485.1 Caldisericia bacterium
CATTGAATTGGATCCGAATAAAGAAGGATATAGAAATATCACGGTAACTATGCAAAAGGATTCCGGATTCAGCACTCCTGTCATACCTGGCACCTATTCGATACAAGTAGCTACCCAGGCTGAACCCGCTTGGGTTCTTGCCGGGGAAGTGGAGATTCTATCGACTGAATCACCGGATGGAATTATTATCACCGGGTACGGCATCAAAGGTAAAGGAGATTGGTTTGTTTCTTCACCGGTTATGGATATGCAGACATTAGCTCCAAATTCATCTCTTTTGTATTATCAGAATGATCATTCATCCAATATTAACAAAAAGAAGCTATCCGCTTTGATATATTCTGAAAATGGGCAGCACATCATTGACTACCATTATTGCATTGAAAATCAAGGCAAGACTAGTGAGTGGAGAACCCTGACCGTTTGTATTGATACGGCACCCCCAATATACGAGATATCGGGTACCTACGCAAATACAATCGTTACTACAGAACAGGAATATGTCCTAAAAGGTTTCTTTTATAACGATTTGATGAATGATCGTGAAGTGTATCATTCAGTTCTTGACCAAACTGAATTCCGAATTAACGATCAATCGGTCAATATTAACCTTTCCGACGGCACTTTTCAGATCAGCTTATCCCTTCAACCCGGGGAGAACAGCTTTCATCTGGAAGCGGTTGACCAGGCAGGCAACAAAACGGAAAAGAATATTAACATCATTCGGAACAATTAAAGCCAAAATCAGTTATATTAGCAGACAATTCAATCTTGGGAGGTTTTACAATGGAATGGTTTGAAAAAAGTAAGTTATTTTTAGCCGGGCTTTGGAGTATGACAGAGGATAAAGTGTCTGATTTTGCAGAAGACATGGTGAAACAAGGGAAAATCACCACTGATGAAGCAAAAAA
>JAQVYZ010000083.1:921-5696 GCA_028708485.1 Caldisericia bacterium
CTGACTTTGCAGAAAAGAGCAAAGACAAAGTAACCGACTTGCAAGATTTAGCGAATGATAAAATTCAGGATTCAGTTAAGAAGATGGGATTTGTCCAAAAGGATGAGATAATCAAATTAGAAAAGAAAATAAAAATACTGGAGAACAAGCTCAATAAGCTTGAAAAAGATTTTTAATTTATTAGCACTAAAATCCATCTAACAAAGATGGGTTGATAAGTCTATAATGGACTTGATAGGTTTGGTTATATTGCTGCGAATGATGAAGTATTATAGGAGTGGCAGAGTAACCATTTTGCCAGACTGAATCGATTCTATCCCGATAAAGCCGAAAAGGTGCTTTCAATAAGTATTTTTTACTTTCATCCAGTATCGCATGAAACGCATCCACCGAGATTGGTAGAAACTCATTCATCGTTTGAAGAAAAATAGTAAAGAGCATTTCCGGATTCAGTTGTTTGTTTTTAGCTGTACAAAAGTGCACCCGAGCAATTGGATAGGAAAGAGTGATATCTTCTATCAATGTGCTATGTAAAGATTCTGAGGGTGCCGTATTATTCCACTCCTTTAGAAAGTATTCTTTTAAAACAGAAAGATCTTCTTGGAGATGCTGTGGACCAAAACAAGACTGATACAGAAGCTTATAATAATCCTCTGCCGTTGATACAGGATATAGATAAAAAAACCTTCTCAGTAATTCCTTCAGCGAACTCAAAGTTTATTGAATGCTTTTCGCTAAAATGCTAAGATCTTCAAAATTAACGATATCATCCTGGTTAAAATCTGCATTTGGATTGTATTCAGGATCGCCTTTTTTACTTCCAAACGCTTCCATAAAGGGTGGAATGTCGTATTCATTCACTTGACCATCATCGTTTACATCACCAAGACGAGTGGTGATTTCTACCAATATAGTCATCGTGACTGATCCACCGTTTGATATAAATTCCACACGACCCTTTTTCTTTCCGAGCGAAACCGAATTCGTATCAATTAAAAGATCCACAGTCTGATTATTGCTTTCAAATTCACCCTCTGGAACAGTAATCCATGTTTCTTTTGATTTGATTTTGGTTTTCAGAGTTCCCACACCATTATTGGAAATAGAAACTTCCACTTTTTTGGATAAACCTTGTGGAATTTGACCCAAGTCTATTTTTTCCGGAGATACTACCAAATGAGGGTCATCATATTGGTAAGAAACATCAAAAGTCATTGTTTTTCCAGATTTACTAATATTCGTGATCGATACAAAGGGTTTGGATTTTTTTTTATAATCAAGACTATTGGGTCTACTTTCTGGAGTGAGCTTGGTCTGATTATCTTCCAGGGAGTAAGCAGCATCCTTTTTTAAGGAACCGGCGCCTGGATCTTCCACCCAAACTGCAAAATTCTCAAATATCGGGGGTCCATCATTAAACTTGTGAGCAGGTGGAATGGAACCATCAATATGATAGATTACAATTCCCAAATCAGGAATTCCTTGCCACCAGGTATCCACTCCGGAGTAGTTTCGGTTCTCAATGAGGAAATACTCTTTTGTACCTTCTAAATTGATCCGATAAAGCTGAGGGTTGGCAGCGTTCTTTTCCCCCAATGCATCGATAGAATAGGATCCCGGAGCAGTGATCAGAGTAGTGTCTTGCCAACCGAGATAATTCCTGGAAAAACCTGACATCCCAAAATTATTAGAGTAAGTCGTATCTGCCATGATGTCCCAAGGACCTACCGCATTTTGGTAATCACCATTATAGGAATATAGATCATGTCCTCCTAAATAGTGGTAAAACTCATGGCAAATCACCTGAAGCGGTTGGTGTGTGTTGGATTGGAAAATTTCTGCGTTCATATTGTATCCGCCTACTTTTATTCCGCTGATACTCACAGCTCCACGTAATGAATAGCTATGTGGCCAGAAAGATCCTCTACCGGATTTTATTGGGTCACCAGCCTGGATAAAAATCACAAAATCTAAATAACCGTCGTTATCTGAATCATATTCCTTGAAGTTCAGTTTTAATTGATCAATCAAATCAGCAGCATCTTGCGCAACTTGAACAATGCTATTTTGGGCATCATAATAGCTTTTCTTCTGGGGAAGCTTCAGCCATTTTCCGATACTATAGACTCCCGGTTGAATATCTATCATACCTTTGGTCACTTCGGCATAATAATTATGAAGACTTTTGATGCCCTCTTTATCGCTGAAAAAGAATTCAAACATTTCTGCTTCCGTACGTTGATGGGGTACATCTTTAAAATCAAGTAATATCGGAAGTATTTTGATCTGAGTTGCTTTTGCTTTAGTGGAAACAACAGCATCAGGGAATATATATAAAGAGCTAGACAAAAACAAAATACCGAAAAAAATAATTACTTTCTTAAACATATTACACCTCAGTTTTATTATTCCCAATTATGAATATTGTAAAATAATATACTAGGTATTGTCAAGCCTGTTTTTGACTAAGAATATCTTTGATTTTCATTAACCTGACAGTGTTGGCTCTTTCATTTTCATCGAGTTTTGCTGTGATAAACTTGATCACAGCTGCTAACTCGGGAATTAGAATGTATTCCAGTGCATTTACACGTCTTTTTGTGGTTTCAACAATTTTGGCTAATTCGTAAATAGAGAACTCTAATTCTGCCAATTTTAATAAATCCGACAAAATCGTGTCAAATTCCTCTAAAACCTGGTCAAACGCTGGATTTAAACCTGTGTTCGATAAAATAGTCTCACGTTCAGCAATGCGGTCTATCTCAAAGACAGGAAGAACCAGGTTCATAATGTTTTTTTCTTTCATCTCGATATGGTATTCTGAAGGGAAGTCGGTTACAATCTGAGCCATTTCTTCATCGGATACAGTGGAACGCAGAATCAAAAAGCGTTCCAGTATCTTAGGAAGCTTATTTCCAACAATCATTTCCTGTTTTTCAAATTCTTTGGTAAGGTTAATCAGCTCCCTGACAAGAACTTCCAATTTTTCTTTCAGAAGTTTATGACCCCGAACCGCCATGCGAAAACGTTTTTTTGTATCCAGCAACTTCATTCGGGTAGGGCTGACTCTGATTGGCATTTTTAGGCTCCGGCCTTCTTATAATACTTTTCAATAAATTCTTCACGCACACGGGTCAATTCATGAACCGGCAAGATTCGAAGCAATTCCCAACCGATATCCATGGTTTCTTCGATGGTTCTGTTTTCATACGACCCTTGCTTCACATATCTCTCTTCGAATTCATTGGCAAACTTCATGTAGAGCTTATCCAGATCAGTTAAAGCAGATTCACCAAGGATAACTGCCAGTTCTTGAACTTCTCTGCCTTTTGCATAAGCGGAAAACAGCTGATTCATCAGATTTGCATGGTCTTCCCTGGTTTTACCCGCACCGATTCCTTTGTCTTTTAAACGGGAAAGGGAGGGGAGAACATCAACGCAGGGATAGATTCCTTTTGCATGTAACGGACGGGAAAGAAGAATCTGTCCTTCTGTGATATAACCCGATAAATCAGGGATTGGATGGGTCTTGTCATCATCAGGCATTGTTAAAATCGGCATCATTGTAATCGAGCCTTTTTTCCCTTTTATTCTGCCACAACGTTCATAGATGGTAGCCAGGTTTGTATACATATATCCCGGGTAACCTCTGCGACCAGGAATCTCTTTACGGGCAGCGGAAACTTCTCTAAGCGCTTCGCAATAGTTTGTCATGTCAGTTAGGATCACTAGAACCTGAATGTCCAACTCAAAAGCAAGATATTCCGCTGTGGTCAGAGCGAATCGGGGAGTGCTGATTCTTTCAATAACAGGATCTGAAGCGAGGTTGATAAATAAAACGGATCGTTCTAAGGCGCCACTCTCACGAAGAGACTCGATGAAGGTGTTGGATTCTTCGAATGTCACGCCAATCGCACCAAACACGACTGCAAACTTTTCCTCTTTGCCTAAAACTTTGGCTTGTCTGGCAATCTGCAAGGCGATGTCATTATGAGGTAATCCTGCACCGGAGAAAATGGGAAGCTTCTGTCCTCTGACCAACGTGTTTAAGCCGTCAATCGAAGAGATACCGGTTTGGATAAACTCTGATGGATAATCCCGGGAATAAGGATTAATCGGGTTGCCGATAATGGAGACGCTTTTCTCAGAGATGATGGGACCGCCTTGATCAATCGGTTTTCCAAAACCATTAAAAATTCTACCGATAATGTCAGGGGAAAGGTTGATCTCAATGGGTTTTCCTTTAAACCGAATTCTGGTAGAAGCAATATTCAGGTCGCTGGTTCCTTCAAACATTTGAACTAAAGCGTGATTTTTATGTGCTTCCAGAACCTCACCTTTACGTATGGTGCCGTCTGGCAGGTACACTTCAACCAATTCTCCAAAACTGCACTCTTCGACACCTTCTATAATGATAATAGGACCGGCAACGTCTGTTAGCGATTTATATTCTTTTATCATCAGGCACTTACCTCGCTCATCTGGGAAATATTTCGAATAGCTTCCCTGATTTCATCAGATAGATCACATTGTTCTAATTCAGTTTCCGGTTTGTATTTCACGCGACCAATTTTCTCTCTGATTGGCAATTTCATTAAAAACTCAGTCAGGATATTTTTTTGTTTCAAAGCCTCGAAGCCTTCCTGGTAATAGGTAATGATATTTCGAAGCATAAAGAATTGTTTCTTGGCACTGGTAAAGGTATCGATGTCATCAAAAGCGTTTTGGTGTAGAAAATCTTCTTTGATGGATTTGGAAATCTCCATCACAAGCTT
>JAQVYZ010000084.1 GCA_028708485.1 Caldisericia bacterium
TGTGGAAACACCTGCAAGTGCTTAACTATGAGATGGAATCCTCCACATTATTTGTATTAGGAACCGTGCTTGGATTACGAACCGGTTGCCTGACTTCAGTCATAGTTGAGCGAGATAGTGATGAACAGCTCTGTCCCACTCATGAAAAAGACTTTCAACCGGCTTGGAACGTTGCCAAGTCAGCCCTGGATAGCTGGCTTACCGATTGGATGGGGGACTAAAGACGGGATGGCGTTCTTTCGTTAGATAACCATTAATAAAATCTTCTGATTTCATCAGGTTTTTCCCCTCCGGTTTCACCATGTCAATCTTCAGGTAATAATCCCCTGCAGCGACAAATAGTTTTTTGCCCTGTAACAATAAGGTTCCGGGCGATTCCATCGCTTTTTGGGTAGTCTTCTTCGACTCCATAATTTTCAGGCGTTTTCCGCTTAAAACTGTAAAAGCCCCTGTCTGGGGGGAGAAAGCGCGGATTTGATTGTGGATCATCTCGGCAGATTGTGTCCAATTAATCTCTTCGTCCCGGAAAGTGATCTTCCTGGCGTAAAATAAAGGTTTTGATGAGTTACCTTGAGGACGTAATGGCAGGGGTTGGTTGGTTTGAAGAGTTTCCAGCATTTTTCTGAGTAAAACGATACCTGTACGGATAGCAGTTGATTCAACCGCTGAATAATTGTCATTATCGGCAATCGGAAAAGAAGCCTGGTCAATGATATCCCCGGCATCCAATTCCGGTGTCATTTTAAAGAGCGATATGCCAGCTTCCTGAACGCCATGGACAATTTGCCAAAAAATGGGCTCTGCTCCCCGATAATCCGGGAGAAGGGATGGGTGCAAATTATAAAAACCAAGGCGAGACAGAGACAATAACGATTTCGGGATGATTTTACCGTAAGAAGCGGTGATGACAAAATCCAGCTGATACGAACGAAATATTTGCTGAAAACCGGTATCATTGAGGTTGAGAGGAGTGATCACCGGGATTCCTGCATCCTGGGCAATACACTTCACCGGATTAGAGATGACTTTCTGTCCCCGTCCTTTGGGTTGGTCCTCTGTCGAAATGACTAATGCTATATCAGTTTTTTCTTTAAGAACTTCTAAAAAAGGGATCGAAAAGTTGCTGGAACCAAAAAAGCCTGTTTTCATTTTTGAAATCTTCCTTTAAGTTGGGTTGGTACTTTGGAGAGGTTATTGATCTCAAAATCATCCCAATTATCGATATAGTCGGTAAATAAAACACCATTTAGATGGTCATTTTCATGTTGAATGACTCTTGCTGGAAAACCTATGGCATCGAGGATGATTTTCTTGCCGGTTAAAATATTGATAGCCCTGAGCTCAATGTGTTTGGTGCGTTTGATTTTAGCGTACACGCCGGGGACACTCAGACAACCTTCCGCTTCTGTTTCTGTTTCTCCAAGATTAATAATTTCCGGATTAGCAAAAAAATATACGGATTCAGGTTCAGGCTCCATGATGAATATACGGTGAGAAAATCCAACCTGTGGAGCAGCTAAGCCAACTCCTTTGGTTTCTCCCGTTCTCATGGTATTCAACATTTCAAATACTAGTTCTTTTATCTCTTTGGTAACCCTGTCTACAGATTTTGCTTTTTTCCTAAGCACAGGATTCCCATAAGTTATAATTTTCAATTTACCACTCCCATTTTTTTACATCAAGCACTATTTTCTCATTTTTCTTTAATTCATCAATCCTTACCCGAAAAAAAGGTGACAGGTTCCATAAATTCCTAGTTTTAAACTGGATTCTGCATGCATACATATCTTCTCGGATCTTCTCTATTCGGGAAAGAGTAGGGACTACATTATCTGGCAAATTGGAAAAAAATGAGCGAAGAGAGTTTAGTTCAGCTTGTAAATCAGCCACTTCTTTCGATTGAATCCTCCATTCTAATAAATGAGTGAAGGGGGGGTATTGCAATTCACTTCTTACTTTTAATTCACTGGAAAAAAAGAGGGGAAATCTCGAAGGAGTCAACCATTGAAAAATTTCTGCCATAGGGGTAAATGAAAAGACAAGAATTTTTTTTCGATCCTCTGTTGAGGTAGCGAGTTTTTCCGAAAGCTGGGAGAAAAGGTAAAAAATATCAACCTGGTTGTGATAAACAGGATAGTTCATTCTGGCATCAATTCCCAGAATACAGCAAAAGTCGATATCGTCCCAACACACCCGATTTAGGGTAAGGGTAGTTCCTATAATCAAATGAGATTGTTCAAGGTCTTCCTCTGTTGGTGGCACTTGGTTTCTATCGATCCTGATCGTATGCATATAGGGAAATCTTCTTCTTGCTTCTTCTTCCAGCTTTTCTGTCCCAAAACTGGATAGCTTGATAGCACTTTTACCGCATTGGGAGCAGACTGGAGAAAACTCAGACTGGTATCCGCAATTTTTACATCGAATGGTTTTCTTATCTGAAAAAAGAGTCATGGGAGATTCACATTTCGGGCACAACACCAGGGAAGAACAATGCTGACATAATAAAATATTGGCATATCCTTTTCGATTGAGCAGCAATACTATTTTTTTTCCTGATTGGAAGGCTCTATCCATCTCTTCCTGCAACGTAAAAGGAATTAAATGAAATCCGTGTTTCCTGATTTCTTGATTCATAGAACGGATAATTATTTTCGGATGGGACTGTCGGCACTCAATATTTTTATTAGAGATATGATGTAATGATCCGCTTCTGATTTTTTGAAAACTAAACAGTGAGGGAAGGTAACTACCCAGGATAAGATGGAAGCCTTCTATCCTGCTTCTGATAAAAGCGATTTTTTCATGGTGAAAAGGAAATGGCATCTCTATTTGATATTCTTGGCTTGTGCTGTTTTCAACAATGACCGCATCCCAGGGAGTGTCATATTTCAGGAGATCCATCTTTGAACCATAATGTATGGTGGCACCAGCGACCGCATGGTTGATTTGATTTCGAATCTCTCTCTGGGTAACCTGATTTGGTGATACAATCAATACCTGGTTCAAATGCTCAGTTTGGATGTATTGGATATAGACCTTGACTCGTTCTTTCTGTGTCAAACCATTCAATACCCAGGTTTTCGGATCGGGTATACAAGATTCTCGGATCTGGAATACAACCGGTTCTGAAGAATATAATCTGGTTAGTAACCCTCTGCTCTCCAGTTTTTTTAATATCGTCGTGTTTTTGGTTAAGCGGAAACGTTTTCTGAACAATACCGGATGAATCTTTTCCTGATGTTTTGAAAGGTATCGAAACAGTGCTTTCGTATTCCGAAAACCAATCAAGGAGTCTTCTGAGTCTATCGTCGGTATATAATAAAGATCAGGTTGAGCTTTTTTAGGATACAATCCGCTCCAGGATAAAAGTTTTGAAATCGGTACCTGATGAAATATAGCAAAGGCTTGAATTGTTCGAAATTGTGCTTTGGATATGGTTGTCGGGATCACTACTTGATGGATTGGTTTAATCTCTGTTTCTGTCGGTGCTTCTTGTCCAAATCCTGCAACAAAACCAAGTCTTGGCTGGTTATGTAAACCAAATGGCACTAATAGTATTGATCCGAACTGAATCTCTTCGGTAAAATCGTCTGGGATCTGGTAAGGAAATAAAAATTCACCGAGAAGAGGAAAATCCTCAACAATAACATATGCAATTCTCATCAAATGAAAAACCCTCCCAGGAACAAGTCATGGGAGGGTTTAATTGGTTGGATATTATAACTTCGGATAGGTAACAGTAATGGTCTGTGTTTTTGCTTCATAATCTACTTTCGCTCCAAGATTCTCAGCAACAAACCGTAAAGGAAGGAATGTTCTTCCGCTTACAATCATGGGAGTAAGCTTTGGTGCCTGAATATCAATTGGTGTCGGGATGCCGTTGATCTGGGCAATTGGTTTTCCTATCCAAAGATCGATGGTGATGTCATCTTTTTTTAGGGTAACCTTTTGGGTTTTTGCTTCCCAGAATATCTGACCTTCGATAGATTCGACAACAATACGGATGGGGATCAGCGTTCTGCCGGAAGCTTTGTCAACAAACGGAGCGGCTTCAATTGCTACCATAAGTCCGTTCACAAATACTTGTTTTTTTCCGATGGTTAGTTGAATAATCACCGGTTTTTTTCTCGTGATGGTAAGGGAAACTTTTGTTATATTACCGACTTTGTCTTGAGAGGTGATATTGAAAACGTTGTCACCGGTTTTTAGGGTAACTTCGTATTTAAAAGATCCATTTTCTTCGACTGTGACTTCTTTGTCGTCTACTTTAACAATCGCTTTCGGTTCAGTCTTACCGATGATGGTTACTTTTTCAGCATAGGTCGGAGCAACAGGCTCTACAGTCAATACCGGAGGATCGATATCTTTTTCCAGAATTTTTAGATTTAATGATTCGGTTGTGGCTTTGATATCCATTAATGCCGGATCTTTTAGGATAAGGTTGTCTATCCCTAATACAGTATCCCCGGTTGCCAAAGCTTTAAAGAAAAAAGTAGCGATAATGCCTGTTCCATCCATACCAGGTGAATCTTTGGTTCTGGAGATTCCAAACACGATTCTGCCTTCGTCTTCTCTATTCTTGATTGGCATTAACACGGTAGTCTGGTCTGAAGAGAGGAAATTACCTTGTTCAGCTTTTAGAAAAGTAACTTTTTCGTTGTCATAGAGTACATCTAGTCCCATTGCCCAAAGTTTTTCAACTTCTTGAATATGAATCTGGATGCTGAATTCAGTTTCTGAATAGATCTTTTCTTCGACCGGTTTCAAAAATACTTTGGTATCTGCTGCAGAAACAGTGAAGGATGGCATAAAAGCAAAAAATGCTATACACAAAACAGATAGAAAAGAAATCAATTTTTTCATAATTCCTCCGAGGACACCTAATTTTTTCGACCTTGAAGCTAAATGGAGATGAGCGGATTCGAACCGCTGACCTCCTCGGTGCAAGCGAGGCGTTCTCCCAGCTGAACTACATCCCCAAATACATGGGCCTCCTTGGATTCGAACCAAGGACCTCGTCCTTATCAGGGACGCGCTCTAACCAACTGAGCTAGAGGCCCATATAATTCATAACAGAATAATGATAAAATATTCAGGGATATTTTCAAGTTCATTTTTGATATGATTCATAAAATAAGCATTTAGTATTTACAAAGATCTTATTCATTTTTAACAAGGTAGGAACAGAATGGTGAAGGTGGGTGTACATTGTCCGGTAGATAGAACTCTACTAAGTGTAATTAGATGGGCAAAAGGAATACAATCTAGTACAGCACAATACTTTTTACAAAATCCTCACACCTATCAGGCAAGGAAAGTGACAAAAAAGGAATGGAACTCTTTTTACCGGATGTTAACAACAGAACGCATCTCGCCTATCTTCATCCATGCACCTTATGTTGTGAATTTATGCTCAACTAATGAAGCTGTGAGGGAAAAGAGTACAACAGTTATTCAGAATCTTCTTCATGTGATTGAAGACAAGCCCGATTCTTATTTGATAGTTCATGTTGGGTATCATGGGGGAAGCGGTTTCGAATCCGGTTTTCTTCGATTCAGAGAATCCCTGGATTCTATCCATGGGACGGTTGCTATTCACAAGCTCGTGATAGAGAACTCATCTG
>JAQVYZ010000085.1 GCA_028708485.1 Caldisericia bacterium
CCACGGGGCATTCCATGTGATGGGAGAAGAAGTGCCCTGCGGTTTAAAGTTAATAAGAGCATCATCAACCGATGAAACATCTACACGATAGAACAAAGGCAGAGAGGGTAATTCACGGGTAAGTATCTCCTGAACTGTCTTTAATCCAGCATATACTTCCTTTTTTTCTAATTTCTTGTTGTTGTCGAGTGTAATCTGGTCTACGGTCGGATCGGAGAAACCTGTATAGTTCTGTCCGCTCCAGCCATTTGCTTGGGTTGGAATCATCCCTGAGTTGACAATACTGTACAAATTCGACTCCGGTCCCATAATCCAAGCGTACATAAAAGCAGTAGGGCTTTTGAACTGTCTTTGTTTTAACGTGTTATTGAAAAAGCTGGTGGGTTGTTCATTCTTGGTAATGACATCCACACCGATTTCTTTCCAAGCAGAGGATACAACCGCCTGTACCTGTTCGCGGGTTTTGTTTTGGGCAGTGGTCATAAATGTAATAGACAGAACTTTTCCGTCCTTTTCACGTTTTCCGTCAGCGTTCAATTTCCATCCGGCTTCGTCCAATAGATCCCCGGCTTTTTTCTTATCAAATTCATATTTTGTAATAGAACCATCGTCATATGCATAATGTCTTGGCGGTAACCAAGCATGAGCAACAGGTTGTGCGCCACCAAAGAACTGGTCAACGATACTCTGTCTGTCGATAGCGTGTAATAATGCTTGACGCACTCGCTTATCGGCTAAATCCGGATTGTCGATATTTAAGTCGATATGCTCCCAGGTAAGAGAAGGAGTTAATCTTGGCTTCTGTGTGCTTTCGCGTTTTTCAAGCTGCATCGCTTGGTCAAAGGATAATCCGGTTAGTGTCATGTCAACATTACCGGCAATCGCAGCAGCTAATAAAGTATCGGTGTTTTCAATGGTACGGAAAGTGATTGTCTCGATCAAGGGTTTGCCGAAAATATAATTTTCATTGGCTTCCAATTGGATAGATTGTCCTTGTTCCCATTTCTTCACTTTGTAAGCACCGGCGTGCATAGGATTTTGGTTATAATCATATCCTGCTTTGTTATCCGCCTGAGCGACTCTTGCAATGAAGGCTTCGTCAGCCAGATACTGTTCGGATTTGAAAGATTCATCTTTGTCTTCAGTGGCTGGATTGTCCAGATCACCGTTATAGTAGTTCTTATCTGCAAGGCTGAAAGGTTTAAGATGATAATTCAGTTTGGTTTCAAAGTATTTTCTGGGCATTAAACCAACGCCACCGTTACCAAAGAGATAGGGTGTGTTCCATAGTACTTGGACGGTATATTCATCTATCGCAACCACATTGTCGATCCATAAATCCATCTCGCTATGAATCGTAGGGAAAGAAGGATGATTGTACAAATGATAAGAAAATACAGCATCATCGGCGGTGATATCGGATCCATCCGCCCATTTTAATCCTTTGCGCAGTTCATAAGTGACTTCCATTTTGGTCACTTCACCTTTATCATCTCTGGTGATCTTCCAAAGACCATTTTCGACGGTAGGAATTCTTTTGATCATAATTGGGAAACGTCCCCAGAACTCATCGTGTCCACCTACAGATCCTTCATAAAGAAGTGAGGTGATCTGACTCATTGCGCTCATGGTATCCATACCGGAGAACAGCGTCTTCGGTTCCTGGGCTTGTCCGATAGTCAGGGTTCCACCACGCTTGGGAGGATATATCAGCATAAACACACTGTAACAAGCTTCAGCAACTAACATTGGTTTGTCAGACATGATATAACGGAACTCATCTCCGGCAATCCATCGATAATACATCAGTTGGTATTCAGGCAATAAGGCAACAGATAATGAACCTGCTGCATTAGCGGGTACTTCATCATATCCATCCTGTGCCTGAATCAATGGTTCTGTATATTTAGCAGCCTCTGTAACAGCAGCCTCTCCGCGAGCCTTGACTAACCAAATAGCGGCATCTGCTCTTATGAGTGGATCATCCGGCTTAAAAGTGTCCGCTTTTTCAATAATATTATTCTCAGCAGCAATTTGAATGGATTTTTGAAAAGCATTGCCTTTAATATCAGAAAAAGCTACTTCACCGGGGGTAGATTTTAATTCCATGGATCGAACGATCCAATCGATAAATTCACCTCTGGTAATTTCACGAGAAGGAATCAAAACATCCTTTTCTTCTAATAAATGAATAGAAAGCAGCTTGTACATATAATCTATGGTATAGTCATAGTACTCTACTTTTTGGTTTTCAGGAAGTTTTGACCAGTCGAATTCAAGTTCTTTCGCGTACTTCGGGATCTTGTTGGCATCTACTTTTGTAATAGGCTCTTTTTTGGCACAATTGCTAAGCAGGGATGCCGATAACACAAATACTAACAAAAAAGTCAAGAATTTTGTAAATTTCACATATACCCCCTTTTATTTTCTCATTAGTGGCATTTTAATGAATCGTATTATATCCCAAAATGGAAAAAACCGATAAAAACTATCAAACAATTTTATAAATTCTATTTTTTCAACGTCTTCCAATACCAATTGGCTACATTCCATACCGTCAAAGAAGACGTACCGGATGGCCTGAAATTCTCTAAATCTTCATGCGCTGAAGAAACTAAAGGATAAAAATACAGAGGCAAACAGGGAAGTTCCTCGATCAATGTTATTTGAATCTTAAGCAGATACTGATAATACTCAGCCTTTGTATTGGGTTGCTCTGAAGCTTCCAGCCAAGCATCTACTTCCGGGTTGTGATAAGCCGAATAATTCATACCTGTCCAGTGGTTTTGCTCTGAAGGTATAGATTGGGAGTGTAAGCAGATGCTGGAATTGTAATCAGGATTCTGTTCAATAGAGATCATCACTGCAGTTGGACCCGAAAAAAGTCTGTTTTGAAGTAAACGGTTAAATAAAAAATCTTTCTCCTCGTTTTGTACCGTTACCTGGATGCCCAACTGTTTCCAATAATCAGCAATCGCATTCTGAACCTTTTCCCGTAAAGGATTGTCTTTAGTAGTGATCAAAGTCATAGACAGTATCTTTCCATTCTTTGAGAGCCACCCATCCTTGTCAACGTTCCATCCTGCCTCTTTAAAATTGTTCCTCGCTTTCTCGGGATTATAGTCAAATTCCACCCAAGCGCCATTACGAGTAACCGGATGAAGAGGAGGATACCAAGTATTCGCGGGAGAGACTTGTCCAGTAAAAATATCCAACATGATCGCTTTTCTGTCTATTCCGTATAATAGGGCTTCTCTTACCTTTTTCTGAGCCAGGATCGGATCATCCGTATTGAGAATCAGGTGTTCCCATGTCATGGAGGGAGGGAAATAAGATCGATGGTTGATATTCCTGCTTTTAAGAGTTAAAGCCTGCTCTAATGTCAAATCTTTTAAAGTTACATCCACTTTCCCGGCTAAAACCGCTGCAAACAACACTTCAGAGCCATGGCTAAATTCTGCAGAATCCTTTATCGTCAGGAAAGTGATCTCCTCTATTAAAGGGGGTCCATAAACAAAATATTCATTTTGTTCCAGTAAGAGCGTGTTGCCTTTTTGCCATTCTTTCAGCTTGTAAGGACCTGCGTATACCGGTTCTGAATTAAAGCTACTCCGCACAACGGAATCAATGAAAGCACGATCGGAAAGATAACGGGGGGATAGATAGGATTCATTTTCTTGGGTGTCGGCTTTATCTTTCGAAGCATCGTAGTAGGTTGGATCAGTAAGCGAATATGGTTGCAATGTCTGCTGTAATTCCTTTTGAAAAAAATGTTCCGGCATGGCTCTGAAAAGCCATCGGTTCGCATTCAGAAGAAAATGATTCCAGGTAACGATGACCGTCTCAGGATCGGGAGCTTCAATTTTCTCTATCCAAGTCTCTTCTTTTGAATGAAAGGAAGGGAACTCCGGATGTAGATATAAATAGCTTCCAAAAACAATATCCTGCGCAGTCATATCGGTTCCATCAGACCATTTTAAGCCGTGATGCAATTCATATTTGATGACCATTCGCTTTTTTCCGTTTTGTTCAGAGATTTTCCACAATCCGTTCTCAAGCGTCGGTACCTGTTTGATGAGAACAGGAAAAAAGCACCAATTTTCATCTCTTCCTTGAATGAGAGGCATTTCAATAAATTCTAGCGGTCTGTTGATTTCAACTGAATGATCTATTCCGGAAAACAAGGTTTTTGGCTCTTCTTTTTGGCCAACCACCAATGATCCCCCTTTTACAGGAGGATGTTTCAGCATCATCAGGCTATAAGCGGCTTCAAATACCATCATGGGTTGGTTGGGAGCAATATACCTATATTCATTATTTTTATACCACCGATAATATAGAAGCTGGTGCGTAGGCAAGCAACAAACCGTCATCGCACCGACTGCCTCCTTCGGTATCTCGTAAAATCCATCCTGAGCCGGTATGTATGGCTCTGAATATTGTTCGGCTTTTTCTATGGTTTCCTCTCCAAGAGATCGCACCAACCACAGAGAAGCTTCAGAACGAATCAATGGTTGATCGGGCTCAAATATATCTGCAGGAGCTAAAATTCCAGAGGTAAAAGCAGCCTTGACGGAAGCATACAAACTATGATCTTCAGGAATATCCCGAAAAGGGATCGGCTTTCGATTCCCTTTTATTCGCATTGTTTTCACCAACCAATGCAGAAATTCACCTCTTGTCACGTTTCTGGCAGCATTTTCAACCTCATTGATCTCAAGAATACCTTCCTCAATCCCTTTCAGCATGTACTTCTCTGACCAGGTATAGAAAAGAGGGGACTGATCAGCTGGCAAGGCGTCCCATTTAAAAACAACTTTCGGATTGGTTTTCTCCATTTTCGGTTTGGTTGAAATAGGGATTGAACATGACTGAATAGCCATTAAAAAACACAATCCTAAACAAAGTAAACACCACTTTTTCATGACTTCCTCAATAAAAAGAATGCTTGGTTTTTCTGTTCTATTTTATAAAAAAAGTTCATGAAATCTAATATTCCTTAATGATTATTTCAAGAGATAAGCACAGAGAAGATGAAGCGTATGGCAAATCCCTTCTCGGTGAGTTCTTTCATATCCATGCGATGCAAATACGCCAGGACCAATTAATCCATGGATGATGTTGTAACCAGCCCGCAAAGAGGCCTCCACATCAGATCCATACCGGGGAAAGATGTCGACTGCATATGGCAGCTTCTCTTCTTTAGCACATGCTATCAAAGAAGAAGTCAGCTCATAATGATAAGGTCCGCCAGAATCCTTTGCGCATATAGATACAGCTGTCTCCTTCCCCTGCAGATCGTCACCGACTGCCCCCATATCAATTGATATCATTTCCTCGTCTGACTCTGTAAAACCGGAGGATCCTCCATGACCCACTTCTTCATAGGAAGTGAATGCCAGTTTGATTTTTCTTTTCATCTCGGGATGTTCTTCCTGTACCCACTTTGCTAATGCCAACAATATCCCCGCTCCGGCTTTGTCATCCAAATGCCGGCTTTTAATAAAACCAGATGGCGTGATTTGTGTCCTTGGATCAAAA
>JAQVYZ010000086.1 GCA_028708485.1 Caldisericia bacterium
GACGCAGAGGCGGAGTTTTGATTGACAATCACATAGAGTGGGATATTGATCGGGATAGACTTCCCGATCGTTTGCTCTCCCAATTGATTATCACGCCCTTTTGTATAGAACAAGACAGAATCGGAAGGTAATATTCTCTGAGCGATAGAAATCGTTTCATCTAATAAGCCCCCGGTATTGTCACGAAGGTCCAGTATCAATGCTTTTGGTTTGCCTGCCAGCAATTGATCCAATTGAATGGCAAAATCTTGAGCAGTGCCGTGACTGAATGAGTGAATCGCAATATAGGCCACTTGATGATCCAACATTTTACTGGCTACGGTTTGGAGTTTCACTTTTTTTCGGATAAGTTCGATTTCATTTTCTTCCTTCGAATCAGGAGTATAAACCGTTATTGTAACAGGTGTATTTTCCGGTCCTCTCACTTTAGAGGCGACCCAATCGAGATCATGTCCCTTAACGCTTTCTTCGTTGACTTTTCGGATCAACATGCCAGACATGATTTTTGCGTCATTCGCCGGAGAATCGGGAAACACTTTCGTAATTTCAAAACCTTCCTCAGACTGGGTGATCATAATACCAATCCCTACATATGAATCAGCCAGCTGTATCTCAAAGGCATCGAATTCTTCTTTGGTAAAGAAAACACTATACGGATCCTGGGTAGCGGATAAAATCCCTTTTGCAATCATAGAATCTTCTACGGGGCGAATGAAATAGTTCCTGACGGTTGACAGGGCAAATCGGGTTGCCTGAAGCTCCACTAAATCATATTGAACCAGAGCAAAACGAAAACCCCCATAAAACGCAGCTCCTATCAGCAATATGCCTATAACACAAGTTACAACAATGGTTTTCCACGTTTTCATGATACTTCCTTTATGATGGCGAGAGATATTTCATCGGATTAATGGGTTCCCCGTTAAGCCGGATTTCGAAATGAAGATGAGGCTCTGTCGACCAACCGGTGGTGCCTACCTCTCCGATAACGGCTCCAAGGGATACCGATTGGTCTTCTTTGACATAGATCGTCCGCATGTGAGCATATAAACTGGAGAAGCCTTCAGCATGCTGAAGGGCGACAACATTACCGTACCCGGACAACCAACCGGAATATACCACGATACCGGTGGTGATCGCTCTGATCGGAGTGCCCGAAGGGGCGTCGATATCCACTCCCGTATGCATTCGATTCACGCCGAATATCGGATGCATTCTCATCCCAAAAGGAGAAGAAACCTGACCGTTGTCGATGGGCCATATAATCTTGCCACCATTCCCAAAAGGAGAATTCAACAGGTTTTTCCTTCTGATTTCTTCGGCTTTCTTTTTTAGGAGAGCCTTAATATAAGCTTCAATAGCATCATGCTTACGGACCGCTTCCTCTTTGGATTCAGTCTCAATTCGTATTTGATAGGCAAAATTCGCGATCTGGATACTTTTTTGTTTTTCTAATGCCAGATAATGTGTATTCTCTTTATCCAAAGTCGACTTATCCGTATTCAGTTTCAAATCAATCTCAATCCGACTTTGTTTCTTTGTTTCCAAAAGGCGTTTCTCTTCTTTTAAGGATCGGAAAAAAGTTTTATCCGCTTCAAATAAATATTGCAGATATACCGCTTTATCAATGATCTCGTTCAGATTTTTGGCTGAAAACAGGTACGCATTAAATGACATCGTGTAATTCTGGTATAACACTTGCAGGAGTTTCTTCATACGGACATTTTTTTGCTCAATGGATGATTTCAAGGCCTCCATATCAGCGCTTAACGTCAGGTATTCCTGCTTCGTTTTTTCAATTTCCAGCATCAACAGGTCGATTTGACCTTGTACCCGTTGCAACTGCAGCTCCACTTTATTCAACTCCGAAACAACCTGGCTTTCTTTGGAAGACAGAGAGTCAATCAATGCATTTTGAGCTTTAATTTGCTCTTCGAGCTGTTTTTTTACCTGTTCCGCTTTTTTTATATCGTCATCAATACTGCCTCCCTGAACTGGTATCAGCGGAGTAAACATCAAGGAGAGTAATAGTATACTAATCAGAATGATCTGGATTTTTTTCATTTAAAATACCTTCTGACAGCAAAATAAGCAGAGATGGAGCCGATGAGGATACCCAGACAGATGATCAGGATAACGATGATGATCATCATAAAGAGCCCTTGGATAGGAATGGGATCAAACGATACAAAGGAATAATAAAATTGGTTAATTTGTTGATAAGCCGGATATAAGGAAAGAGAAGCGAGTAAAGCACCAAGAAAGCCGTATAAAGAGCCTAAAATAAGAAAAGGAGCCCTTACGTAAGTCCTGGTAGCGCCAATAAATTGCATGATCTCTATCTCTTTGCGATAGGCATAAATGGAAATGCTGGTGGAAGCGCTGACGGCAAAAATGAAGCCTGCAAAAAAGATAAAGATCAAGGCTAAGCCAAGCAATGTCCCGATATTCACGATAGAAAAATACGATTTCGCCGCCTCCGTTACATCTGTTACGGATGCAATACCAGGCATTTCTCTGATATCTCGAATCAAAGCAGGCACTTCTTTTGCATTGGCGGGAACAATCCGAATCGAAGGAGGAATAGGGCTCTCTTCGAGTTCCATCTCATTTAGATCCGGAAATCGGCTTTTTAACTCTTCCAATGCTTGCTCGGGAGAAATAAACTCCACTTTGGAGACCGTTTTCAATTCCTTCACCCGTGAAAATGTCTCGTTTAGTTTCTCTTCAGCCGTCGAGGGGTCAAAAAAAGCCGTGATATTCAGTCTTTGTCCGATTGACTTCGTACCATACTGCACATAAACACTTAATAAAAGGATAATCGCCAGAGAAAATAGCGCTACCATTGAGATGATGATGCTTCCAAAAGAATTGATCCCGTTTCGCCTGAATGCAATCCAAGCTTCGCGCATCTCACGTTTTAGGTCAATAAACCATCTCATCCAGTTTTTTTCCTTTTTCCAAATATATGGTCCTGAACCGGGCTTTTTGAATAATTTCTTCATTATGGGTAGCCATCAGAATGGTCGTGCCAGTTTGGTTAATGGTCTTGAACAAGGTCATAATTTCATTGGAAGTCTCCCAATCAAGGTTGCCGGTTGGTTCGTCCGCAATCAGCAAAGAAGGTTCATGAATGATCGCCCGGGCGATGGCGACCCGCTGCTGCTCTCCACCGGACAATTGAGCCGGGAAGGACTTTCGCTTATTTAACAGACCCACCAGCTCCAATACTTCCGGGGTTCTTTTTCGAATCTTTTTATCGGATTTTCCTTGCACTTCCAAGGCAAACGCTACATTTTCAAAAACGGTTTTATAGTGGATTAATTTAAAATCCTGAAAAACAAATCCCAACTCACGCTGAACCAAGTAGCTTTTGTGTCTGGGAATTTGTGTAATGTCCCGGTTATTCAACCAAATCACTCCGCTGTCCGGTTCCTCCTGTTTAGACAACAAGCGAAAAAGAGTCGTTTTCCCGGCGCCGGAACGCCCGACGATAAAAACAAAATTACCCTTGGTAATGGAGAAGCTGATATGATTGACCGCAACCAAATTCGGGGGATAGCTTTTCACCACATCCTGTACCATCAATATCTCTCTGAAAGAATTATCTGGGTTTTTCAAAACCTTCTCCTAATACTTCATCTAATGTCCCAATCATCATGAAAGCATCCTGATCAATGTATTTGATCTCCTGTTTGAGCAGGGTGTGCTGAGATTGAGTAAAAGCGCATAATAAAATTGCTTTCCCCTCTTCCGAATAACCTCCCTTTCCCTGTAATAGGGTAACTCCGCGTTTGAGTTCATTAAAAATAAATTCTTTAATCTCAGCAGGCTTCTCAGTGATGATCAGGGCCACTTTTGAGCTGGATATTCCTTCCTGGGCTACGTCCACCACTTTTCCCAGGATAAAAAGACCGATCAGAGGCATGAGAGCAAGGTTTGCATTTTTAAAAATGATCGCTGAAGAGACGATGACCAAAGCATCCAGCAAGATAACAATCTGCCCAAACGGGATCTCAAAATAGGTATGAATAATTTGAGCCAGTAAATCAGTGCCCCCTAACGAACCATGGAATCGATAGGTAATACCGATACCCAATCCTGATAAGGCCGATCCATATATCACAGCTAGCAAAAGGTCCTCGGTAACAGGCAACGACTTGATCATATAGCCGAACATATCGATAAAAAAAGCATTCAATCCGACCGATACAAAGGTAGATAAAAGCACTTTCTTTTCTAATCGAAAAAAAGCCCAGCAGAAAACGGGTAAATTTAACAGAAAGTAGAGCAAACCGGTTTGAAAATTTGTCAGGTGGTGAAGAATAATCGCTATTCCAGCAATCCCTCCCATGTTCAGCTTGTTAGGGACCAGGAAACCCGCATAACCAAATGCATCAGCGGCGCTGCCTACAATAATGCCTAAGTAATTGACCCGGTTCCGATATTTTCTTTTCATTGAATCTGTCATACTAGAAGCGTATTATAACACGTTTCTCTTCCTGATTCCATTCAACTTCAGAACTGAAAGCCTCGCTGATGAATCGTATCGGTACCATCACCCTGCCGTTCTGAATGATTGGAGGTGCGTCCAGAGAAGTGGTTTTGCCATTCATGACAGCCTGATTAGAACCGACCTTTAAAACGATCTTACTAAAGCGTAGTGCAATCTCAACTTGTTTTTTGGATGACTCCCAGAGAACATCAGCACCAAAAATATCAGCAATGAGCCGCAAAGGCACCATCACCCTGCCATTTGACATCATTGGCGGAGCGTCCATCGTAAATTCCCTATCGTTGAAAGTCCCTATTCGCTCTCCTAAAGTCAACATTATCTGGTTTGGTTTCAACGGTTTATAGAAGAACACACGAATCGCTGAACGCTTATTTCCTAAAGAATCGACGGCAGTAAAAATCAACTGGTTGATCGTATGATAAGCTTTATAGGATACAGAAAATACACCGTCTTTCCCGACCAACAAAGGAGCAAAATTAAAAGTCAACTCCGCATCCTGATCTGTTTTACCTGTAATAATAAGGGTGTCACTATTTGAAAACAGCGGAATATTATCTACTGCAATATTGGGTGGCGTCGTGTCTAAAGTAGCTAAGATCGTCTCTGTTTTTTTGTTCTCGTAGGCATCCCAAACAGAGACTTTTATTTGGTTAAGACCTTCTTTTAAAAGAATATTTAAAAAGAAGATGCCATCTTCAGGATCGACAGCAACACGCTGGTCATTAATCGATGCAAAAGCGACCGGGGAAGTTTCACATAAGATAAACAAACGTTTTTCCCTGGTTAAAAATTCCGGATCCGGGGTTAAAATGGTGAGAGGTGGAGGGTCCTTACTGATAATCTGCACAATATAAGCTTTAACGAATAAACTGAAATCTCCGGCATTACTCCGTACTTTTACCTCCCCCTCATAGGAATCATTGGGAGCCAATTGATGAGAAAGCAGTGTCACTTTGACTTCTGCTTCTTCAATAAACGGTGG
>JAQVYZ010000087.1 GCA_028708485.1 Caldisericia bacterium
ATATATGCCTATCACCAAGGAAATGGAAAATATGCGGTATGGTGAATGGGCGATCTGTCTGAATGAACACCTGGTCAGAACGTTTACAACTCGCATTGCCGCGATCAACCAAGGTGAAGAGGAAGCGATTAAGCAAGAAACCTTGGAGATAAGAGATGGTTTTGTCTACCTCCCGTTATTGCTGGAACAATACAAAATGTATGAGAATAATCGATTCACCTATAAAACATACAAAGAGTTTTATCTGTATCTGCTCGGGTATTTAAAGGAACTAAGCACTTATCCATCCATTCCGACCTATTTTGAGATCTATACTACCGATGATAACGAGATAGGTTTAAAGTGGAAGGACAATGCCATAGACGAAAAAGGATATCGGATATACCGCACAGAAGATCAGAATGGAACATTTGACATCGTCGACGAAATAAAGAAAAATAGTTCTTTTTTTGCAGACAGCACTGCTGAGCCTGGAAAGACTTATTGGTATAAGATTAGTGCATTTAACGATAACGGAGAGATGTTCACCCCCATATTATCGTTACAAGCGCCTTTAATTGAGCCAAAGAGTGTCAAAGATTTCCGATTGGAATCCGTGAAAGGCCAAACTGTCAGCTTTTTATGGGAATACGACTCATTCTGTCATGGGTATATTCTCTATGAGATGCCAGAAAAAACAGAAATAGAAAGACTTAACAGCGATAAACGTTCAGTACAACTGAATAATGTATCATTTGGTGAGCATCAATACCAATTGTTTGCTTATAACGAGTGGGAGGGGAAAAGAAAACTGAGTCGGGAGAAGAATATTCTCTCCGTTACTGTGCTTTCACCCCCTCAAGACCTTCAAGCTAAAGCAACCGGAACTGATTCGATCGAGCTATCTTGGTCTTTATCAAGTGACAAGGTGGATAGAATAGAGGTAGTTCGAAAATCAGAAAACGAAGAGTACAAAGTAGTGAAAGAGTTAGGATACGTTAACCAATACTCTGATACCTCTCTACTCCCCGATACCGAATACGAGTACAAACTGGTAGCTTGGATAGGATCTCTAATCTGTTCCGATGCATCTCAATCTGTCAAAGCGAGAACAGAAAAGAAAAAAGAGCCGGAACCTCCTCGGGAAGAAAAGATTGTCCTTCGCTTCCGGGTAGGCAATCAAACCTATCATGTGAATGAAGAAACCAAAGAAATGGATGTAGCTCCTTTGATCATGGAAGGTAGAGTGTTTCTCCCGATACGGTATGTCACCAATCCTTTAGGTGCTGAGATCATGTGGGATGCCCAACAGCAGAAAACTACCATTCAGCTGAATACTATCATCATCGAACTCTGGATAGGCAAATCTACTGCTAAGATCAATGGAGTAGATACACCTATCGATGCAAACAACCAAAATATCAAACCAGTGATCATAGCCGGAAGAACCTTCCTTCCCTTACGCTTCGTCGGTGAATCCTTAGACTGTGAAATCCAATGGGATGCTACCACCCAGGAAGCGACACTAACATACAAGAAGAAAATAGGAGAGATTGGGAATTGCTTTTTAGGGATACCGGTGATCAGTCTATTATCCTAAAAAGCAAACTTTTGGAACAGTATGGTATTCTAAAAGTCATACTTTTAGCTTTATTAATAATTGACAATTTACATTTTATTTGTAAAATAAAGCTATGAAACCGAGAAAAATTCTTGAAGATATAGAAAATGCAATCACACTTGCTCAGAAAAAGATTGTATTTATCTGGGGACCAAGACAAATTGGAAAAAGCACTATTCTGAATCATCTGTATAAAAAATATGGTGGGAGCTACTTTAATTTTGACAATATTGAAGATCAAAAGCTTTTTATTCCAGAATTTTCAAAGTTGATATCTTCTATTCGATTAAAAAGTAATCGTGATGCAAGCAGATTTATCTTTATAGATGAAGTTCAGAAATATCCGGAATCAACACAATCAATAAAATTGCTTGCTGACAGCTCTGAGTATATTATTCTAGCTACAGGTTCATCGGAGATGCGTGCAAAAACAAATCACTTTGACACTCTCGCCGGTCGGTATAGAGAATTTACGCTCTTTCCTCTTACAGTGGATGAGTTTGCCATATTCAATCATAATAATTTTCATTTTACTCCCCATCCCGATTTTGCCGAAACACAATATCTTTCCCAGTATCTTGATGAAATGATGATTTATGGCAGTTATCCCGGAGTAACGCTGGCAAAACCTAAAGATAAAATTGAAGAATTGAAAAACATCGCTCAAAATAGCGTGATAAAAGATATTGTGAATATTTATGAATTAAGAAATACTGATTTAGTCTATAATCTGCTAAGATTATTAGCCATGCAGATAGGAAACTTAATTAATATTACTGAACTATCCTCTTCATTGGGATCAACTAAGGCAACTATCAGTAATTACTTGTCAATACTTGAAAAAAATCGGATTATCTACAGGCTTGAGCCATATAAAAGCAACAAAAGAAGAGGCTATCTGGAAAGAAAAAAAGTATTTTTTATTGATCTTGGAATACGCAATGCTTTTATCGATGATTTCAGACCGCTTAACCTTCGTCGGGATAGCGGAGCAGTTTTTGAAAACTTAGTGGTTATCGGAGCGATTCGCCAAAGTGATTACAGGAAAGATCATGGCAAGTTTTATTACTTTAGGGAGATAGGTGGAAACCAGAAAGAGGTTGATTTGATCATAGAATCGGTAAATGGAGACAAAGCTGCTTTTGAAATAAAGCTATCAGGCAGAAAAATCAACCATTTTCCCGATTTAGGCATTCATACATACAAAAGCATCACCAAAGAAAATGCTACAGAACTGTTGGTTTAATTAAAAGCCAATACTACGAATCAGATATCAATTGGAAATAAACAGATCCATTACCTGCTTAAAATTCTTGCTAAGAATCAGTTTGAGCTATATCCTTTCTATGAAAAACTGACAGGAGATCTGTCGGGAGCCTTTTCAAGGCATGTAAACCACCAACATCGATTGATTTATTCTGTTCATTCCGAACAAAAGGTTGCAAAGATTAATCAACCATTACACAGAATAGGTGACTCACCAAAAGTGTGTATTGAATGTTACAAAAATATGTGTAAAAGAAATGAGTATAATGATGTATGAAAAATAGACCTGAAGTAACAACGTTTTTATGGCTTTTGATATGGGAAAGATCGAGTAAAAAACCTATTGAACACGAAATATTTCTGTTTCTTGCTTCATGCATGAGCTGCTTTTGATAATACTTCTAAGAGAAGCTTGAGTCAATGAAAGGCAGAAAACTTATTTCTAGAATATAATTGTATTTGAGAGTGCGTGGTATAATGACTGAACAATAATTTTGGAGGGAGAAATGAAACAAGTTCATTTTTTCTGCACTATAATTGTTATTCTGGTTGCGCTATCCTTGATGAGTTGTGAGTATAAAGATTATATCAATGGTTCGCACCATTTTGGTGTGAATTATGTGTACCACAGTATGCAAAGAGAAGCCAAACAAACCGGTATCAGTGAGACAGAATATATTTCCAGACAGAATAAGAAATTGGACGATCTGGGAGTAGGGTGGATCAGAAGTGCAGGACATGGTGATCTGACTTCTTTGCATTGGGCTACGGTTGAAAAAGAGGAAGGGGTATTCGATTTCCGTTTACATGATGCCAGGGTGAGAGATGCTCAGGATTATTTCCTGTCCGTTCTCGGAACTGTTGATTTCAGCGTTGTGCCGGATTTTGCCAAAGAAGCGGGAAAGCACTGCAATGAGGAAAAATACCTGCGGTATCTTCACGCGGTTGTGGAGCGTTATGATGGGGATGGGATTGATGATATGGAAGGATTGTTGCTTCCCATTAAATTCTGGGAGATCGGGAATGAGACCTTGAACAAACAGATGTTTGATGGAACCTCGGTTGATTATGCGAAGATGCTTCAAATCAGTTATCAAAGCATCAAAGAAAATGACCCGGAGAGTTTTGTGCTCATCGGGGGATGGGTAACTGGCGCCAACAGCTCGGAAAAGTTTCAACAGTCACTGAGTGAATTCGAGGCGGTATTACAGAATAACGGCGGTCAATATTTTGATGTGATGAACTTTCATAATTATACCGACAATTGTGATTTTAGGATGTATGAGCACGTAGAGGGATTTAAAAATGTTTTGGCCAAATATGGATTTACAAAGCCAATGTGGATAACAGAAACCAATACCAAAACACACAAAGAGCGTAAAAACGGTAAGATTATCGAGCATTTACTGGAACAACAATCTCAGGACATTATCAAACGATTTGTGACTGCTTTTGATGCCGGAGTGGATGTCGTATTCTGGCATGGATTGGATGATTCCGGAGAAAATAATCCTGGTGTTGGTTTTTTTGATGAAGAAGGGATTCCAAAGCCTATCTATTACAATTTGAATTACATGATTGAAAACATTGACACATTTAAAATCGTTGAAAGACTACCCATGACCAGCCAGGATTATGCATATCGATTCCAAACCATGAACAATATTGTCATTGTAGCCTGGACAGAACAGGATAAGAATGTATCACTTGACCTGAGTGGCCTTATTGAGGAGAAATTTGTCAATATCAGTTATGCGATTACCAAGGAGGGTCAGTCAGCTCTGCAAACTGAATTAACACCTGTGAATCAGATTAAGCTATCCAAGACACCATTGTTCATCACAATCCCCTGCGAAACCTGCGACTGTTCCTAATCTTCCTAAAAAATTGATTTTTCGTGATCACATAACTGAATTGGGTAATTGGTTTATCATGAAAAGGATCCGTTTCAATCAGGTCGCCTTCAGGATATCTCTTCATACCTGCTTTTTCAAGAATCCGTTTGCTAGCGATATTACCCTCGTAAGTTCCAGCTATCACTTTTTCAAGTGTTAATCTTTGAAAGCAATAATGAAGCCCCAAAACAAAAGCTCTGAAACCAAAACTTTTATTTCTGAAGTCTTTAAATATCCAGATAGCCAGATCATTTTCGAATTCTGGAGGAGATAATCTGATGGCTCCTACTATTTGGTTATTCTTTTTGACCAAAAGAGAGCCATAAAACGGAAATCGTGAGATATCCTCTTGCCGGAACTCTTCAAAACTTTCCGAAAATACTGTATTGTAGCCAATTTGGGTATCAAGGTCCTGCCAGCATAAAAACATATTCCAGTCATCATCATGCGTATAAGATAGTAAAGCAATTTCTTCATCCTCGATCAGGACCTCTCTTAAGTTCATAACATTCCTTTCACTTTTAGGACAGGGGACTGTCACCTGTCCTAAAAGTTTAAAGATAGAATTATTTCGCTGTAGCTGATGTTAACTGGCTGAGAAGACTCTTTGGATCGAAGAAATTAACGG
>JAQVYZ010000088.1 GCA_028708485.1 Caldisericia bacterium
ATTGGCGACAGCAGACGCAAAATGAAAAATTGTTATACACATTCTCTCTCTTTTCCATCAAGCAACAAAAAGAAATCATGTTTCCGGTTTCTTCCAAAGAAATAGTTACTGATGCCTGGTATGAGCAAGGTGAAACGGATCGTTTTTACTTTATGACGCGTTCGAAAAAAGAGAAAGATGCCGGTAAAAAGAAAGTTTACTGGTGGAATACCACGACGAATGAGTCAAAATTGATGGCTTCTTTTGAAGGAGAAGAGTATTCAGCCTCCTCTTTCGGGCGTTGGTTGGCTGTGATAGAAGAGAACAAGCTGATTCGCTACTCCCTGGATACCGGAGTGAAGGATATTTTGAAAGAGAATTTGATGGATGTTCGTTTTAATTATGTCGGGCAAAAGCCTTATCTGTTTCTTTGTGAATATGGGACGAATTCGACACCTGTTTGCTCGTATATGTCTCCAGATAAGGAGTGGAAGTTTTTTTCCTTTCATGCCTTTGACGATATAGAGAGCTTTGAAGTGGCAGATGAAAATCATGTGATTTTCTTTACGCAGAACCAGCTGACAAAAATGAAAAGCCTCTATAAATGGACAACAGAATCAACAAAACAGCTCTCCTGTATCAATCCAAAACGATTAGGAATGAACCTATATTCAGCAACCATTCACTAACAAAGGGTGTTTACGTCCAAATTGAGGTTTATGATGTCAATAAGACTAACATTTCCATCCTTCATAATTTATTAGAGGGATCCACAAAAACAGTTGAACAAAATACACCTTTTAGCGTTCCACTATCAAATGATTTCTCAATATGGTACTTCTGGGGTCAAAAAGAACAAACTACGATGGTGCAACAGCAGTATTTATTCAACTTTAAAGACGGTAAGATATATCCCATCTTAATCAATAATACAGAAAAGTTTTATCCTGAAGGTGCTACAAACGATGGCAAATATGTCGTTGTTTCAACTGATGGTAAAAAACCAAAAACTATCGTAATTGAGATGCCGGAATGCAAAGAAGTACCCCTGCCAAACGCTGGCAATTTCGAATTCATCACTTGGTTGGAGTAAGAAAAAGGTTAACTCGGTTTGATCTCGAAACCTTGTAAGATCGCTTTCGTTTCCATATCCTGCACAAACAAAATAATGGATAGATCGTTTTTGTACAATTCCGAGTTCAATAGATAAGTAAACTGAGCCTTAAACTGATCTCCGCTTTCCTTTAGAGAGAGTGGAATGCCGATTGTATCTTTTTGATCAGAAGGTTTGATCCATTCGCGGAAAACACAGTAATGTACTTTTTCTAATGATGAATAAGGTATATTATTTTCCACCAAAGCGATATTCAACAAAAGTGATGAATAGGATAACGTATCCGTAGCTCTTACTAACACATCAAGAGTATATTCATCTTTTATCTCATTTTTCTTACAGGAGGCTGCAATCGATACTGGAGGAATTCTTGTGTTGATTTCTGATATCTTATTATCGCAAGCCTGTTTATAGGCTTTTTTCGCTCCTTCTTCTGTATCGTCTCCAGGATGTGGTGCCCCACCCTTTAAATAAACAGTCCCATTGAAAAAAGTAGTTGGTAAACCCTTATCAGACATGTACCATTTCATTCTGGTTTCTGATTCTTCGCAGGATAACTTAGGGATAGGGTCAGAAGAAGTAGAGTCTACATAATATCTTATCACCACCAATTGATCCCGAGTGTGCTCTTCATGTAACTCATGGATTGCTTCAGAGACATACCGTCTATTCAACCAGGTAGCTGTAAAATTCTCCATCACCGTAACGGTACTAAAGATTGGTGACATACAGTTGGTTCCTGTAAATAAAAACAGACTCAAGAAAAGAAAAATCAACCATTGTTTGCGTTTCATCATTCTCTCCAACAAAACAGGCATTTCACTTGATTATAAAGCGAATGAATACAAAAGCTATTTTTGAAAGTACATTATTACTAAAGTTTCCTTGTTTAAGTAAAGAAAAAGTATCATACATCTCCAGAGACACACCTTCTGACAAGTGGTAAAAACTATGCATGGTATACTGACTTGGGTGTAATTTCTGACCTTATACTTGCTGCTACGAAAAAGGTTTTGATCAGGATTGAAGGGTAAAAGGGAACCATCTGTAAACATTTTCATAGGTAGGATTCAAGTTAAGTTTTTTTGACAGCATGACTGTAACTTTCTTGGTGGCTACAAGAAGAGCAAAGAGTCTTTGATATGTTTTGAGAAGTATTGAAGAAATAATTTGATGTTATTTCACAATTAGTATATAATGCATACCAATTAGGAAATAAGAATGAAACAAGTAAACAAACTAACACAATTGAATACGGCAAGTTTCTTTACAAAATTGACTTTATCCCAAGTTATAGGGGCGAATGATGAAGCTGTTTCGGCTAATATAAAGCGATGGTTGAAAAACGGAAACTTAATCCAGCTAAAAAAAGGTTGTTATGTTACAAAAGATTATGTTCAAACACTGATCAACAAAGAATCCTATTATGAATTTATCGCCAATATTTTGAAAAAACCTTCCTATTTAAGCACAGAGTATGTTCTTCAGAAATACAGTATGCTAACCGAATCGGTCTTTGCTATTACTTCGGTTACCAGAAAAAAAACCAAAATGTATCAAAACAAATTGGGAACATTTTTGTATTCCAATATAAAGGAAGAACTGTTCACCGGTTTTAAGATTGTTGACAGAGATGGTTTTCAGATCAAGGAAGCTACCAAAGCCAAAGCTTTGTTTGATTTTTTTTACTTTCGACTATGGAAGGTATCAGAAATATCTAAAGAACTGATAGAATCATACCGATTGAATCTTTTTGAAATGCAAACAAATGATTTTGATGAGCTTGAATCCTTTATTCTATTATCTACTATTGAAAGATTTAAAACTTTACCCAATATTCTTAAGGAGATAGCAAATGATAGTTGAAGAACTGAAAACTATGGTGATCAAAGCCCAGAGACAGAATCTATCCTCTATCTATATTAAAAGCTTATTAAAAGAATATCTCCAAGTCTATGTTCTTAACTTTATTTATTCGGATCGAAAGTACAATCAGTGCTTCCTTTTTACTGGAGGAACTTGTCTTCGGCATTGTTTTGGCCTTAATCGATTATCTGAAGATTTGGATTTTGATTTAAAAAAACCTCTTAATATTCCTGAGTTTAAAGCGTTATTAGAAAATTACTTTAAGAAAGAATATCTTTATAATGACGTTCAACTATCTGTACAGAAACGAGGATCCCAAATAATACTGAAATTCCCAGTTTTGAGAAAGTTGAATTTGGCTTCCGATACAGAAAGTGATTTTCTTTATGTAAAAATCGATCTATCAAATATGGTCTCCCGGATTTACGATCAACTCACCACATTACAAACAATCAACCAATTTAATTACATGGTGACTCATTATGATTTGTCGTCCCTAATGGCCGGTAAGTTCAATGTAATTTTAACCAGAAATAGATTGATGGGGAAAGAGAATAATAAAGCAGTAAAAGGTCGTGATTTTTTTGACCTTCTTTGGTTTTTAGAAAAGAAAATAAAACTCAATTTACCTAGATTAAATGACTTATTATCTTCGGATCATTCATTACTTGACATCATGAATATGGTTGATGGGAAAGTGGAAGAAGCTATTCACAATAATCGACAGAGCTTTAAGCAGGATTTACTTCCTTTCATCAATAATCCAAACTTTTTAGAAGATTATCTGGATAATTATCAGAAGAACTACAACATTAATAAAGAATACCTTTTGGTGGGTTAGGTAGAAAGAATGGTATTTTGGATTTGTCCCTTGCACCATTTGCGTGACGTCACGAAAAAGGTTTTGGTCAGAACCGAAGAGGAAAATAGCCATTATAAACAATAAGGAGATTAGGAAAAATAATGACTTTCAAAACGGAATTATGGCTCATTTTCTCCGGAGGGACGGCTCAAATCTATTGTAACAACGGATCCAAATGGATTGGAAGTTTCCATAGTTCTAGAATTTTTCTCTAAATGAAATCTAAAAAAACATATTTTGTCCAACACTTCATTATCTAAAGCTCAACCTTTTACTTTTTAATAAAAAGTCTATACACTTTCGTATACAGCATTTTTGTGCATATTTTATCCTTCAGGAGAGTAAAAATGAGAAGATTTTTTAAAATAACAACCTTTCTGCTTATTTCGATTCTTTTTTCTTTTCATTATCAATCGATTCAATCTAACCATTCTGAATATTACAGTTTGCATATTTCTCGTGATGTCTTTGATTTTAAAGAGTGCAAAACATCTGACACCCCCTTTGAAACTTTCTTTATTGCCCATCTTATCGATAAGAACGAAGCAGTAATTGGCTCTATCACGCCCTCGGCAGAGTGGATTCAACTATCCACCAACACCTTTCAAGGAATAACAACGGAAGTGAATGTAACGCTCCACCTTAAAAATCTTTCTTTGGGAAGCCATGAAGAACAAATCTTAATACATTGCCAATACGCCGATATTACATTACCAGTGCGTGTTACTATTGTGGAAAAGAAAAAAAACGTAATCATCAATTTTGATAATGCGAGAATTATCCGATCCAATCAATACGAAGTTCTGAATGCAGCACCATTTGTGTTACAAGGTCTTCGATGGTTACCCTTAAGACCGATATGCGAAGAAATGGGCATAGAACTACACTATGATTCGGAAACCAGACAAACCGTAATCAATCACAATAATTATTCAATCATACTTGTTACCAATTCTGATTTTGATCAAAGCTATATTATTGTTAATGGAAGACAATATGATCATTCCATTTTTCCCATTATTCGTAGTAGTTTCACTTTCTTGCCAATGGATTTCTATTCTAAAATTCTTGGTCTAACCGTACAATCAAATAACAACAGGCTTGTTGTAGTTTTAAAATAGATTTCTTCAGCTGTTTCTAAATTACATTAACCCGTGACAAAATGTCACAGGTCGAAAAAAAAGATACTAAGGTGTCCGAGTTAAACGGACAACTGTAAAATTTATAATTGTAATTTCTGATCATTTCGTTGATATCCAGATAGTAATCCAGCAAATCCGGAAACTTTGAGTTTTTTTGTTTTTTTAAGTTACCCTTTATTGTAAAGCAAGAATGTTTATTGTTGATGTGATAAACCGGATAATAAAGGAGGAAAAGAATGCGCAATTATTCAAGACTTTTTCTCATTGTTAGTTTGATTGGATTATTATGTATACCTGTATCCTGTTCAAAGCTTTGCCTGATGAGTTGACCACTGGAGTAAAGAATCTCTATCGTACTTGTTCGATGTTAATTCAGCAAAAGCAAAATAGCATACCCCATGGTGAGTTAGATGAATATA